>NZ_JAZGQE010000198.1:0-7973 GCF_048593885.1 Yersinia sp. 1252 StPb PI
ATTATAAATTTAATCAACTTACATTTATTGGCAACTGTTCAAAAAAAGAAGGCAGTGATTACCCTTCCTGCAAAACAATAAGTATTAACTCAGGAGTTTAGGTGTGAAGAAAAAACATCTTACCATTATATTTTTGATAATATTAACCATGGTTGCGTTGGTATGGATTTATCTTTCACTGTCTCAAGTCACATTTAAATGCCATTCCGAACTCTATCTAAAGAAAGAAACCGCACCACTCCACTCTATTGAGTTACAAGCAAATACTTCGATTTTCTTCTACCGAAATGGGAGGGGTTTTATCAAATTCACAGGAACGGTAGAGGACAGTAGCTCACAATACATACTTAATCGCATGTTGCCGTTCAAATATTCCGACCTCGATAATGATGGTATTTACACCATTATATTCACTGCGCAAAAAATCAGAGCTATCGATGATGTCCCCAAAGATTTATGGTCAAAGTTCATTCAGACGGGTAACGATAATATGCCGTATTATATCAACCTGGAAAATATAAGTAACGACATCTATATGATTAATGGATTGGCGTCGCCGATAATAGTGTGCTCTAGCGAACAAAATTAACGTGGTGGCCAAGGGCTGCTACCACGCTATTATTTAAAATCAGTTAAACGTCACCAGCATTTCTGCCGCCGCGCTAACAGCACCGGTCGGCAGCGAACTGCCCCCCGAGCATAAACGCCATGTCACCTGATTGGTGGTGTTCTGACTTGTTTGTGTACTGGTGATATTGCCGACTTTTAGCTGGGTGTTATCAAAGGGCATCCCGGTGGTTGCCGTGCAACTACCACTGCCGGTCACGCCATTATTAATCTCGCCAGTAATATAGCCCCCACCCTGACTGAGTGCCAGACGGGTGGGGGCATTTTCATACAAACCGGTTAGTGCCCGGAACTGCACATTGATATTGGCATTAATACCCTGAGCGCCGTCTTGCGAGCATTGCGTTATCAACGAATTAGCCTTAGTGCTGAGTTCCGCGCCCGTCTGAAGGTTACTGGAGACAGTACCAAAATCAATCTGAGTGGGGGTGCTGACCGTACACTCCAGTGTCGAAATTCGGATTGTCGTGTTCTTTGAAAAGATAGGAATAAAATCCTTATAACCATTTCCTGACGTATAGAAATTCACATTAGATAATGCAATATTGCTCTGGCTGGTTTGCGTGCCATCAGCCACCATCACCCACGTTCCTGTCGCTGTCGCATTAATATACGTGCCGGCTTTATAGAAATTAGCGCTGCTGGACATTCTTGGGGCTAAACACCAGCCGCCGCCCTGGAGTGGGTTGGTTATCACCGCACCGCTCGACGTCGTGGCTTGTGTACTTGGCAACCCAATGGTGCCACTGAGCGTCTCTGGCGTGTTGTTCGCCAGCACATAATCGGCCGTGACGGTTGCCCGGGGAATTATCCCAAGCCCAGGGGCTATCTTGAACACTTTATACCCGGCAATGGTCGTCAGCGAACTGTCCGGTACACACGAAATTGACGATAAACTCGTGGGGGTAATATATATACTATCGTAGGCATATAAATCCGGGCTTGGGAAACTGGCCGTGGTGGTAGGGGCTCTATTGGTGGCACTAAATGGCATCCCCTCCCACACAATGCCACTGCCTTTACCAATGGTAATCGTGTCCGCCACGGCTGATTGCCCGATTAGCGCCAGCAGACATAGGCCGGGGCAATAACGAGATACTGACCGCCGCAATAGTTGACTAATTATTTTCATGTCGTTTTCTTTCCTACAAATTCATGTTTACCGGATGTCATGGTGTGATTAACTGATTTCACAGCGAGCGGTTAATTGACGGATCGGGTTGTTGCCTGATGTAGCTTTACTGGTTTGCAAATCGAATACAGCACGGCATTGCTGGTCTGCGCCCTGACCCCATTTCGTCACCAATCGGCCTTTCTCCGGCAATCCACTCAGGTATACCTGACCGGCGTCGCCAACAATGCCGGTATTGTTTTCACCCGCGGCACTCCCCTCCACCCTGACGACAGCCCCAAAGGGGATGTCGGTTTCACCACGACGCAGAGTCACCAGTGCCTGATAGCCGACTCGCGTATCAAACTTCGCCATCACCACCGCCCCTTTGGTTGGGTAGACATTCAGGCTCGATTTCGCCATGTCGACGTCATCCGGCAAGGTGGCCGGGTTCAGGCTGATATTGTTGTTCTGGTAATTCGATAAATACGGCACCACCGCGTAGCCACGGCTGTCGGTACGGACATTCCCGTTCATCACCTCGACACCGCCCGCGCCTGGCGCACTCACTATCGCCACCGAACTTCCCAGCATTTGCCCCAGTGTTACCCCTTCCGGGTGGACGACCAGGCTGCCATTGCCGCTGAGGTTCAGCGAACGGAACTGGCTGCTGTAGCTGTACCCGATGTTTGCCATCCCTTTACTGCCCTGATAGCCCGCATTCAGGGTGGCATTATCACCACTATTGCCGTTTGACCAGCCCTGCATTGCACTGTAAGAAAGGCGGTCATCCATCGCATTACCGCTGACGCCGACTTGCTGCTGAACCTGCCCCTGATTGTTATGGGTCATTTGATAGTTGGCATAACTGCGGCTCACCGCTGGCGCTGAGCTAAATAGGCTAAAGGGCACCTGCATGTTCATTGATAACTGACGATTTTCAGGCCAACCACTGTCACCTTTAATACGGTCAATACTGTAGGCCAACCCATAGCTCACACCACGGTAGCTGGTGTTGTACCCCGCAGAGACCGTGTTATTCACCTGGTTATTACCCCAAAAGTCATTGCGGGAGGCCGATAGATACAATGCCCCCCAGCCCCCTAATTGCTGGCTGATGCGCACCTGAAAATTGGAACGCTGACGCTCTAAAGCCCAAGGTACCTGGCTGTCATTGAGTTCATATCCCAGATTGTTGAAGTCTGAGAAACTGTAATAGTGGCGGGTTGAATACCGATAGGCCGCCAAATCCACCGAGGTGCCAGTACTCAGCAAGCTTTTGGCATAACGCAGCCGATAAGAGCGACCTTGTTGCCACTCATCTTGTCCGTACAATTTGGCATTAGAGGTGGTGATATCAGCTGAAAGCGCGCCAAAATCTCCTAATGACAGACCAGATCCGGCCACGAACGAAAGATAGTCCTCTGCCATCAGCCCACCGCCGTACAGAGTAATGTCATAGGGCAAACCATAGATAAATGTGCCCAGCCCAAAGGTAGCTTCACGCGAGCCTTGCGTTATGCCGCCGTTATAACGCCCGGTGGTGAACTCATATTTGAGCGCGCCGGGGCGTTGCATCACCGGTAAAGAGGAAAAGGCCATCGTTTGGCTGCGGACAGTGCCGTCAGCCTCGGTGATAGTGACCGTCAGATCCCCGCCCTGACTGGTCTGATAGAGGTCATTAATGCGAAACGGCCCCGGGGCGACATAGGTTTGATACACCACATTGCCATTCTGGCTAACAGTCACACGTGCATTACTTTGCGCAATCCCGGAAATCTCCGGCGCAAAACCCCGCAGGCTGTTAGGCAGCATTTCTTCGCTGGAATTAAGTTTAATGCCGCGAAACGGGATACTGTCGAACACCTCATTGCCGGTACTGCTTTCCCCCGCCAGCACCTCGGCACGCAAGGCATGAATATCGCGCTGTAAATAGGTATTGGAAAAACGGGTATTTTGCTGGCTCGACGAAGCGGTGCCGCTGTTCTGGTTGCGGGTATAGGTCATATCACTGCGCAAACGCCAGGCCTGCCAGTTCAGTCCGTTACGCAGGCTGGCAAACAGATTGGTCTGTTCGCTACTGTCCATGCCAGCCTGCGCACTCTGCCAGTTTCGGCTGCCATTCAGGCTATAGTTCATCAGCAACGCGGGCACACCGTCATCCCACAATGTGGGATCAACATAACCGGCGGCGTTTTGCTGCATGGCAATCTGCGGCACACTGATGTCCAGCCGCAATTGGGATAAGTCAAAATGCACCTGAGAATCAGGAATGAGTGCAGCCAAATCATTGACCGGAGCATCCGCTGGTAATGTGCTAAAACCCGGCAACACCGTGGTATTTACCCCCAGTTGCTGGAGGAGAGCAGGCGTGAGCTCTGGCTGAACCTGCCCTTGTGCATCTTTTTTAAACATCAAGGTGTACTGACCCTGATCCGACTGATTCATCCACAGTGTCACCAGATAACGGCCCTCCGCGACCTGGCCGGCGGATTCAAAAGCACTCAAATCAGCACTGGTCGACTGCATTCCGCCCAACGCTAACAGACGAGGGTCAAAGTAGTCGCGCGCCAAGACAGGAAAAGCCCCTGCCAGCAGCATGGTCCCTATCAGAATGGGCGAAAAAGTGGGCGTGTTACGCCTGTTTTTTATTGTTATGTTGTGCATCACGTAGTCTGTCCATCAAAATCAGAAAAAGTTATAAAGCTTGCTGGTTAGCCGGTGTGCTCCAGCCATCCTCATCAATCAGTTGCCATTCCACACTGCCTTTTGCCGTCGCCGGCAAGGTATAGCGCTGTTGCCCTTTCGGTGGCACCATCAGCCGTAGTGCGGGTTTATCCAGCGCACTGCCACCAACTTTCAATTGCGAAAAGGTGAGCCAATATGGCGTTGGGTTCTCAGCAATCAGCTCATGACCCTCACGGCGAAAATGCAATTGAGAAGCCACCTCGGCCACCGCGCGTTTAGCTAACCCCTCAGGGCGATAGAACAGCTTCATATTGCTGACTACCGTCACGGCCATCTGGCCCGACGGTCCCGCGTTGTCAGATTCTTTGTTAGCAGGGATAGCTTTCATCGAGATAAAAAAGACTGACTCCCGATCCGTTGGCAACGGTTCACCGTTATGGCGGATACGCAGTGTCAGCTCGCTATTTGCCTCTAAACGCTCCAACGGAGGGGTGACAATAAAAGGCATCTTCGGCTGCCCGGTGTAATTCAAATCCACATCACCGGTTTTCATATCGACAGGGCGGATCCACGACTGCATCAGATAGGGGGCGGCACTTTTATTATTCACGGTTAAGGTGACGCCTTTTTGCTCACTTGCCGGGTAAATTACCCGCAGCACATAAAAAGAAATCCCCTGGGATTCAGAGGGTGCCGCATGCGCGCCTGCAAATACCAACAAGCTGCATAACAGCAGCGTCACGAATGAGATAAGGCATTTCATTTTGGTTATTCCTGTGATGGCGACACAGTGTGTTGGCACAATGCAGACAAACCACCCGCGTCGGTTATGGTTTGCCACTCCACGTGCTTGATTGAACCAGCAACGGGATAGGTCTGTGCTCCCATCGGCGCAATCATCGACGGGGCTGTGTCTAAGTCGATAACGTTATGGTCGAACTTCAGCGTCCCAAACGTTATAAAATAAGGGGTTGGATTCTCAATACGAATGCCATTTCCCACTCGGCTAAATGTCAGTTGGCAACCCACATTTTGGGGTACATCCTTCAGAGCCGTAGGGCGATAAAACAGCTTGATAACAAACTGAAAACCCATTGATAAACGCGCCTCTTCAGGCACAGGTTCTGGCTGGCTCGGAATGGCTAATACCGAAAGGTAAAACAGGGACTCTCGATCGTCAGGCAGCGCCTCACCCTGTTTAAGGATACGCAGTAATTGGTTACCTTCAGCCCCTAACGGAAACAGCGGCGGCGTGACAATAAAAGGCACTGTCGCATCATTTTTCATTTCGTTTTGGATGCGACTTTGAATCAAATAATTTTGCATACCGCTATTCTTTACTGTGAGGCTTTGGGCTTTATCTTCAGCGGAAAATACCACTCGAGTCTGGCTCAAACTGACGCCCCCCTTGCTGGTCGCCATTGCCGGTGCCCCTACAAAAATCATCAATAGCAGCGTGATAAGGGAAAAGTGTGCAAATGGCATGGCAACCTCAGCGATAGGCAAAAATAAAATTAACATTGGCAGTGAGTTGCCCCGGTTTAACCGTGGCGCAATCAGTCACACCGCCACAACTAACGCCGGCAAAGAACTGTAATTGTTTATTGACGGGTGTCTGCCCCACGGCGGCCAACGGGAAATAATCACCAGATTTGACCTCCGTGCTGGCATAACTCGGTTGGCTGGCACTTTGCACTAACATCACGCCAGCGCCGCCCACATCAGAATCACTACTGCGAAACAGCCATTTTCCGTTTTGACTCTTACCCGGACCAAGGGCGATAACTACTGGCTGCAAGCTGGCACTTGCGGCACCGTTACAATTATCAACAGTGAGCGTAACGGGCTGTAAATTGAGTAGTGTTTCGCTGCGTAAGTTAGCCTGCTGTACATCACCTAGCGACAGCACACTTTTATCCAGACTTAACGAACAAGTGCCTTGTACTAACGATGCAGAAAAGTTCAGTGTCACGGCATGGGTGTTAATGCTGATTCCGCCGACCAACAAACTCAAACCAACCCAAAGCACTTTCTTACGGCAGAAGCTGTTTAAATGCATCTACGCCACCTTGGTCATTAATGGTTTGCCACTCCACGCTGCTGCCTTTCGCCACTGTGGGATAGGTATGTGCACCAAAGGGGGCGATCATCAATGCCGCAGGTGAATCTAACTTAAGTGCTTGTCCGCCAAACTTAAGGCTGGCCAGGCTGACAAAATAGGGTGATGGATTACTGACCTCCAGCCCATTACTGACCTGGTGAAACTTAAGGTTTTTTTGTGCATCCGCAGCCGACGATGGCAAGCCTGCGGGGCGATAAAACAGTTTAATAATGCTACCCACACCAAATTGCACCGAGGCTTGTACACCCGTGCTTTGTTGAGCTTCGGTAGGTGAGGCCGCAGCGGGAACCGCTGTCGCATGGAAATAAAAAACGGATTCGCGATCTTTAGGTAAATCAGTGTCATTACCCGCAATGCGAATCTGGTTCACGCTCTTGGGCTCCAGGCGGAATATCGGTGGCGTTACCGTAAATGGTGTCGCTTTATAGCTGTCTGCTGTGCGGCTTAACGAAACCTGTACCAAGTAAGGCAATATCGGTTGCGTGTTACGTACCGTGACAGCAATGCTACCGGTGCCCTGTGGGTAAATCAGACGGGTGGCATTGATACCAAATCCATCAGCCAATACCGCGAGTGGACAAGACAGCAGCGCCATCATCAGGGGAATAAGCAGTTTTAGGCGCTTCATTCTTTCGCTCCAAGGTAAAAAGGAAAAGAGGCAGAATGGCAGGTAGCCGAAGCCACCCACCATTAAGAAAATCAGTTATAGGCGAAGGCAAACAAGATGGGCGCGCTAACAGCACCAATGTTGATACCAGTGATGGTGGTTGAAGCCAGGCCAGCCTGTAAGCTCAGTGTCTTAGTATTAAAGTCACCGGCTGCTGGTGTTGTTCCCGCAGTAGCAACCAATAACTTGTCATTGTTGCTGATATAAGCGGTTGGGGTCGCAACCTGACTCAACATGACACCGGTGTTGGTACCCGTAGAGTTAAACATGTTTGGGTTACCGCCCAGCGTTTGCCCGGTAACGACCAAATAGGCTTTATCACCCGCAGCAGCCGGTGCTTCACAGTTGTTTAAACCCACAGTGAATGTTTTCTGGCTAGCGGGAATCGGAGTAGCAACACCAGTAAATGATGATGGTGCATAGTTACCTAGATCCAGATTATTGGTAGACAAAGAAACATCACAAGTTGACGCAACAACGTTAGCGGTTACCGTTAATTGGGCGTTAGATGCTGCTTGGGTATTCCCTGCTACCGCCAGTAACACCAACGCGGCAGGAGCCAGAGAGAAAATTGTTTTACGCATGGAGCTATTCCTTTATGGTGATATTAATTTTCGGTTTCCCGATAAATGGTATGGCTGTTTTAACCACAGATAGATGCCACCCTCTATTTAATAGAGGGTGATTTAATATGGATAAATCAAACATAAATAACGTTAATTCATTTATTATTGATGTCTGCATACTGATTTAAATAG
>NZ_JAZGQE010000199.1:0-7927 GCF_048593885.1 Yersinia sp. 1252 StPb PI
AATTATAATTATCAACAGTGTTGTAGCCGCAATTTTTATTGATTTACCCCTTCATTTAGAGTTTTGCTGGCAAAACGTCTGTATTTTAGCCCAATGTGGGCTTATTCCTCTGGGCTAGTCGTATGTTGCGACATGTGTTGATTGAACATGATACGGACGATCGACGAATTTAATTTACCTGAGCTGGGTAATGATCATTTTATTACTCGAATTTTCTGTTGATGATTGCATTAGACGTGATGGGGAAATGCCCGCGCAAATAACAAATGATGAAACCCATGTTTATTGAAAAAATAAAGTCGGCTTGGCCAGGTGATATGTTGAAGCGCGTGCGCATGTCACACTTAACTCTGTCTAAGCTACAGCGCCATTTAGGTAAGGTTATGATTCTGATACCGATGTTGCTGCTGATTCTCTACTTGTTAATTTTTAGCCAATCACGCTATCTCAGTGAATCTAAAGTCGCCATCAAACATTCCAACGATATCAATGGCAGTAATCTGAATGTCGCTTTGCTGATGGGTGCTGGCAACCCTAGTTCTGCGGAAGATGCCTTATATCTGAAGGAATATATTAATTCTCCTGATATGTTGGCGGTCTTGGATAAACAGCTCGATTTTCGTCAGGCATTCGGCCATAGCGGTTGGGATTTTTTCTATCATTTGTCAGATAGTGCCACTCGCGAGCAATTCCTTAATTATTACCGTAACCGTATCTCCGTTTCTTACGATGACAAAACCGGTTTGCTCACCATTGGTACTCAAGGATTCTCGCCTGAATTTGCTCAACGGTTCAATCAGGCTGTTTTGAAAGAATCCGAAAGATTTATCAATGAGATCTCACACCGCATTGCCCGCGAGCAGTTGCTGTTTGCCGAAAACGAAATGCAGGAAGCACGCGTTCGTTTGAACAGCAGCAAAACCGAACTACTCACTTACCAGAACAGCAATAATATTCTTGACCCTGAAGCTCAGGCTTTGGCTGCCACTACGTTGATTAATACCTTGGTTAGCCAACGTATTCAGATGGAAGCGGAATTGCGTAACCTACTGACTTTTCTCCGTGAAGATGCACCTCAGGTCATCAGTGCGAAGAACGCACTCAAGTCGCTCTCCAGCCAGATTGATAATGAAAAAAGCAAAATTACTGCGCCCGATGGTCACAAATTGAACCGTATGGCGGTAGATTTTGAAGAGATTAAAGCCAAGGTACAGTTCGATACTGATATCTACAAATTGACCCTGACATCGATTGAAAAAACCCGTGTTGATGCGGCAAGAAAACTGAAAATGTTGTCAGTGATCAGCTCTCCTCAGCTACCGCAGGAGTCAAAGTTCCCCAACAGTTTGTATCTGCTTATCAGTTGGTTACTGGTATGTTGCTTACTTTTTGGTACTGTCAAATTATTGCTGGCGGTGGTTGACGATCATAAAGATTGACGCCGTTTTAACGCTATTTCTAGCTTGTCGGAATGACACCGCAGGCAGTAACTCAGAGCATGCTATGAAATTATTGAAATCTGTTCTTCTGATTATTGCCATACAGGCAACACCCGCTCAGGCCGTTGATCTGAATGCCGATCCAAATATGACCGGGGCCGCACCGTTACCGTCGATTATTTCAGGTCAAAGCCAGAGACCTTATAGCGATAGCCAGTTTGACGATACCCCCCCTCCGGTGATCCCGGTGGTGATGAGCCGGATGTTTGGCGCGCAACTCTTTACCTCGGTCTCGGCGGCAGATAGTGGTTCCAGTATCGGTTTCAATCCAAACTACGTAGTGAGTTTGGGGGATCAGATTCAGGTACGGTTATGGGGCGCATTTAACTTTGAAGGTGCGCTGAGTGTGGACCCGAAAGGCAATATCTTCTTGCCAAACGTTGGCCCGCTGAAAGTAGTTGGCATCCCGAATAGCCAGATCAACAGTGTGGTGACTGCCAAAGTCAAACAGGTCTATCAGTCGAATGTGAATGTCTACGCCTCTTTATTACAGGCCCAGCCGGTCAAAGTGTTTGTCACCGGTTACGTTAATAACCCCGGATTGTACGGCGGGGTGGCATCTGACTCGTTACTCTCCTATCTCAGTAAAGCCGGTGGTGTCGATACTCAGAGAGGCAGCTATGTGGATATCAGCATCAAACGTGGTAACCGCGTGCGCTCACAGGTTAATTTGTACGACTTTCTCCTCAACGGCAATTTGGGGCTATCACAGTTTGCTGACGGCGATACCATCGTAGTCGGCCCACGCCAGCACACTTTCAGTGTCGAAGGCGAAGTGTTCAACAGCTATGACTTTGAATTCCGCAACAGCACGATTCCAGTGAGTGAAGCGCTGAGTTGGGCGCGCCCTAAACCAGGGGCCACACATATGACCATTATCCGCCAGCAGGGTACGATTAAGCGCAGTGAATACTATCCACTTAGCTCTGCACCGGGGCGTTCATTACAAGATGGCGATAAGCTGATTATCAGCACTGATCGCTACTCAGGAACCATTCAGGTTCGGATCGAAGGGGCACATTCCGGCGAGCATGCCATGGTACTGCCTTATGGTGCGACTATGCGTCAGGTTCTGGCAAAAATCCGCCCTAATAGCATGTCGCAAATGGACTCGATCCAACTGTATCGCCGCTCGGTCGCGCTGCGTCAGAAAGAGATGCTTGACCTGTCACTGCAAAAACTCGAAGAAGCCTCTTTATCAGCACAGTCTTCCACTTCAGAAGAGGCCCGTCTGCGAATGCAAGAAGCGCAGCTTATCAGTCGCTTTGTTACCAAAGCCCGCAACGTGGTACCTAAGGGTGAGGTGGTGCTCAACGAAAGTAATCTTGATCAGGTGATTCTGGAAGACGGTGACATGATTAAGATCCCTGAAAAGACCTCGCTGGTCATGATCCATGGCGAAGTGATGTTCCCGAATGCGGTGAGTTGGCAGAAAGGTCTTAGCCCGGATGATTACATTACCAAGGTTGGCGGTTACACACAAAAAGCCAGTAACACCAAAGTCATTCTGATTAAACAGAATGGTGAAGCACTGAATGCTGAAGACGTCAAAACGCTACAACCGGGTGACGAACTGATGGTATTACCGAAGTTTGAATCGAAGAACATTGAAGTGACGCGGGGAATTTCGACCATTCTTTACCAGTTGGCAGTTGCAGCTAAAGTGGTGCTAACACTCTGATGATAGGCATCTTTTCGGCAGGGATTTATCGTATCGAGCATCTGGAAAACTTTCTGGCTGAACCCTGCTGCAAGCTTTCATCGTTGCGCTCAATTCCACCGCAGATAAGTGCGGTGGCGGTGTGGGGCCATCGTCCAAGTGGTGATAAAGCGGTTGCGTTGGCGCGAGCTTCCAGCTTGCCTGTTGTTCGTCTTGAAGACGGTTTTATCCGCTCGTTGGGGTTGGGTGTGTCAGGTTGCCCGCCACTGTCGATGGTAGTGGATACTCAGGGTATCTATTACGACGCCAGCCGGCCAAGCTCGCTGGAAAGGCTGATTCTTGACCGGGCCGGCAACCAGCCACTTTATGCTGATGCGCATGAGGCAATGCAGTTGATTGTTGATGCTGACCTGTCGAAATATAACCTGGCTCCGGCATTCAGCGGCGCGCCTGCGCAGGGTGACGCGGTATTGGTCGTGGACCAGACTTTTGGTGACATGGCGGTTAAATACGGCAATGCCGATGCGGCAGACTTTGAGGCAATGTTGGATGCCGCGCTGAATGAAAATCCACAGGCTGAGGTTTGGCTGAAAATTCATCCCGATGTTTTACAGGGCAAGAAAGCCGGCTACTTCAGAGCAATACCAAAAAACCCACGCATTAAGTTGCTGGCAGAAAATGTCAGCCCGCAGTCGTTATTGCGCCAGGTCAGTCGTGTGTATGTGGTGACCTCGCAATATGGTTTTGAAGCACTGCTGGCGGGTAAATCCGTCACTGTATTTGGTCAACCCTGGTATGCCGGTTGGGGATTGACTGACGATCGCCACCCGCAAGCTGATGGGTTATCGGCACGACGTGGGCAGGCCAGTTTGTTGGATTTATTCAGCGCCGCCTATTTGCGCTACAGCCGGTATATCGATCCCTGTAGTGGCCAGCCGGCGACATTATTTGCTGTGTTAGACGGCCTGTTGATGCAAAAAAACCATCAACTACAACGCCAGGGTCAGTTATGGGCACCAGGGTTAACACTTTGGAAACGAAGCATTTTTTTACTTTTTTTAAAGACCACACTGAACAACGTCTCTTTCAGAGAAGGTAAAACATCGAATACAGCCTGTGTGGTGTGGGGCAATAAAGGCGAACAGCGCTGGCAAGCAAAGGCTCAGTCGCAAAAAGTACCGGTATGGCGTATGGAGGATGGGTTTATACGTTCATCGGGGCTGGGTTCTGACTTGCATCCGCCGCTGTCGCTGGTGTTGGATAAAAGCGGTATTTACTACGATGCCACCCGGCCAAGTGATCTTGAGTCGTTACTCAACAGCAGCCAGTTAACCGACCTACAGCGAGGGCGGGCCGTAAAGCTTCGCCAGCGATTGGTCAGTGACAAAATCAGTAAATACAACATTGGTGCGCCATTCAGTGTGCCGCCGCAAGCCAGTGGCAAACGTATTCTGCTGGTGTCAGGTCAAGTGGAGGATGATGCATCCATTTTGACCGGAACTATCAGTATTCGTACCAATAGTGAACTGCTGAAAACGGTGCGCCAGCGTAACCCGGACGCTTTCATTATTTATAAGCCGCACCCGGACGTGTTGGTTGGCAATCGGCAAGGGCATATTCCTGCGGCTGATATTGCGCGTTGGGCTAACACTCAGGCGCAGGATGCCGACATCATCCAGTGCATTCAGGCGGCGGATGAGTTGCATACCTTGACGTCGCTTTCCGGTTTTGAAGCGCTGCTGCATGGGAAGCAGGTATTTTGCTACGGCATACCCTTTTATGCCGGCTGGGGGCTGACACAGGATGAACATCGTTCACCGCGCCGGTACCGCACATTGAAGCTCGATGACTTGGTATATCAGGCGTTGATCGCTTATCCGACCTATGTTGACCCCCTCCGGCGCGAAGCAATAACCGCAGAACGGGCGTTAGACATTTTGGCGGCTCAGCCACGTGCTGAAATGCAATTTAGCAAAAAAAAATCGGGCAGGATTATGCGTAATTATAGAAAACTGCTCATGTTAACTAAAGTGACAATGAATTTATAAATCAGTCTGTTAAATAATAATGGTGACGTGTTTATGCTTACAGATTGCCGTGCACTGACAACACTTCTTGCTGGGAAGAAGTACCTACTGTTACAAGGCCCGATGGGACCTTATTTCAGTGATACCGCTGAGTGGCTTGAATCTCAGGGGTGCGAAGCGGTGAACGTGGTATTCAACGGCGGTGACAAGTTTTATTGCCGTAAGCGTGACTATTTGGTGTTCAGGCAGACGCCGAAAGAGTTCCCCACCTGGTTGAAAGATACCTGGCAAGATTACCACTTCGACACTATTTTGTGTTTTGGTGATTGCCGCCCGCTACACCAAGTTGCCAGGCTCTGGGCGCAAACCAAAGGGGTGCGTTTTCTGGCGTTTGAGGAGGGATATCTTCGCCCGCATTTTATTACCCTCGAAGAGGGCGGGGTGAATGCGTTTTCCGCCTTGCCACGTAATCCTGATTTTTACCGTAAGTTGCCAGAAATTAAAGCTCCGGTCGCCAAAAAACTGACATCGTGCTTTAGTCTGCGGGTGCGCCGCTGTATAGGTTATTATCTGGCTGGCTGGTTTTACCGCCATCAATTCCCGCAATATCGTCACCATAAATCCTTCTCGCCGTGGTACGAAGCACGTTGCTGGATACGTGCTGCCGCGCGTAAACAATGGTATCGATTCTTGCAACGAAAAGTATTGAACCAACTACAAGGCGAGCTTGACCAGCGCTACCATCTGGTGGTTTTACAGGTCTACAATGATAGCCAGATTCGCAACCACAGCCCGTACAATGACGTGCGTGATTACATCAATGACGTGATGTATTCATTCTCAAAAAAAGCTTGTAGCGACCAGTGGTTAGTTATCAAACATCACCCTATGGACCGGGGGCATCGCCTGTACGGGCCATTAATCCGTAAACTGGGTAAGCAGTACAACATCAGTGAGCGCATCAAATATGTGCATGACTTGCCAATGCCGGAATTACTGACTCACGCCAAGGCGGTGATCACGATTAATAGCACTGCCGGGTTATCAGCACTGATCCATAATAAACCGTTGATCGTGATGGGAAACGCCCTGTATGACATGAAAGGGTTAACGTTTCAGGGACACCTTAATCAGTTTTGGCAGTCTGATTTCAAGCCCGATATGAAGTTATTCAAAAAATTCCGGTTGTATATACTGAGAAACACCCAGATTAACGCGGTTTATTATGGTGATAATCAGCTTGAACTGATACCTATGGTAAAGACCGAATATAAAGACGAATATTACCGGATCCCGGTTTAGTGAGTTTTGGGGATACTTTTCAGGATGGGGCGGAGAAATGATTATTGCTAATGCCGATAAATAATACAGATAACACTGCTGTAACCATTTCCCGATTGTTGTTGCGTTGTCGCCTCGGGTTAATATTAACCTTAGCCATCTCATTCACTTTATCTTCACAAGCTGCTCAACTGCCATGCTATTTGCCTGATGCTACCGAGTTACAAGGTAATATCAGTTTGCAGCCGCACTGTATTTATCGTCAATCCCTACTGATATCGCACAGTAATACTCATCTCGACTGTCAAGGGGCTACGCTGGAAGGGGATAATCATCTGCCCTTTGGCATAATGGTCAATAGCAAAGGCAGCCCACTGAAAAATATCAGCATCAAAAATTGCCATATCCGCAACTTTAGTCGCAGTGGTATCCGCATTACCTCTAATATTCCGGCTAATCAACTTAGCACCGATCACCAGATTAATTATCACCGAACGCCGACGGCTATTCTTATCGACGCGGTGGTAGTGACCGGCAGTGGGCGAGTGGGCATCTATTTTGATGACTACGTGACAGACTCCACACTCAGTAATTCTACTGTTCAGCAGTCTTATATGTCGGGAATATATCTGGAACACTCATCACGTTACAACCGGATTATTAATAACCGTATAGTGAATAATGGTCACGAGAGTTTTGGACGGGGCAAGCGAGAAGGATTAGCGGTGGATTCATCTGCCAATAATCTGATCGAGGGAAATCTATTTGAAGGCAATGGTGCGGGTGGCGTGTTTTTGTATAAGAACTGCGGCGAGCATTACAGTAGTGGAAAATCGGTTATCCGCTGGCAACACAGCGACAACAATATTATCCGCAATAACACTTTTACCCACGAGCAGGTCGGCATTTGGCTAGCTTCCCGCCAAAGCAGAGATCTCTCTGGTTTTGATTGTGGTGATAACCCCAAAGATAATTCTGGTAAGTACTTTGCTGATTACGCCAATAACAATGTGCTGGAAGGGAATAAATTTATTGGTACTCAGGTAGATATTAAAGATGAGGGGGTGGGGAATAGGGTGGGTGAGTGAGGTTGTGGTCTCTTATAGCCACATGGCTATATTGCTAGCATTATGGCAATAAAAGTAATGAAATTCTGTGTTGTTCATTAATCACACAAGGAAAGATCTGGACCAGTAAATATATATCTAATGTACTAATCATTAGGACAATACAGTACCTATCGATAATTTCACATTTCACATTTCACATTTCACATTTCACATTTCACATTTCACATTTCACATGTAGGATGCTTTTGTAACCACTCAGCTAAGTATTGCCAAAAATTGAATATCTTTCTAGCAGGGAGTATAGATCAGAACAACAGTTAAGATCAGAAAGAGCATATTGTAGTAATAGTGATATTTCTCTCAGTACTGGCATTAGTAATAGCTTATTAG
>NZ_JAZGQE010000019.1:0-42877 GCF_048593885.1 Yersinia sp. 1252 StPb PI
ATGTAAATTACTGTATGAGCATATATAAGATACTTTATGTGAATATCTTGTTCACGCACTTATCTATGGGCGTTATTAACTGAAAGGGAGGGAGGGAATTAATACTTTTGCATTTATACAAGGATGAGACTCATTTTACCTGATAAGAGTAATGATGAGAACATTGGCATCGTTAATAGTAAGAGAATAAAGATATTTTGAGGTATGCAAAAGTATCAGCAGGATTCTTCTATTAATCATGTCATCTGCATAAAGATCAGTGGAGTTAAGCATGCTTGAACACAACTTAGTAGCCGACGACCAAGTAACTAAAAAGAAGGTAGTGATGTTCACTTAAGAAGTGTCGACCTCAATTTATTAACGGTTTTTGATGCTGTGATGCAAATGCATAATGTAACACGTGCAGCCCAGTCACTGGGGATGTCCCAGCCTGCGGTGAGTAACGCAGTCGCCCGCTTGAAAGTGATGTTTAATGATGAGCTGTTTGTTCGTTATGGCCGTGGTATCCAGCCTACCGCCAGGGCTCGTCAGTTGTTTGGCCCGGTTAGACAAGCTCTACAATTAGTTCAAAATGAGCTACCCGGTGCTGGCTTTGAAGCCAAAAAAAGTGGGCGAATCTTTAATCTATCTATTTGTAGCCCGTTAGATATTAGATTGACGGCACAAATAATAGAAAGTGTTAAGCAATTAGCGCCTAATGTTCAACTCATTATCAAATCTTATTTGAATGATAATATTGAGCATCAGTTACGTTATCAAGAGACCGAGTTTGTGATAGGTTATACCAAGTTTGAGCGCCCAGACTTCCATTACTTATCAATATCTAATGATGAGTCCGTTTTGGCGGTCTCAAAAAATCACCCCCGTATTGATAATTCAATTACGCAAGAACAGCTCCTTTCAGAGTCACACGCGGTAGTGTCATTGGATAAAATAGGTTCTTTCAGTGAGCATTATTATGAATCAGAAATAAGTGCTCAAACTATTGTATATGAAAGTACCGATATGAATAGTGTGCTTAATATTGTATCCCAAACTTGCTTTGTGGCTATTGCCCCTCGCTGGCTTGTTCAAACATACAGTGAAGCACTTAATCTGAAACTTATCTCTTTACCTTGGAAGGAAACATGCCGCCCATGTTATCTCACGTGGCACGAATCTACTGATAGAGATAAAGGCCATCAGTGGATGAAAGAGTTACTCAGCCAATTGGATACTCCTGAGTAATTACTTTTGTTAACCCCTGCTGCTGGAATCATATTATTTTCAGTGGCAGGTAAAGGTAACAACTAAATTAAAACATATTTTGTTTCCAGCCATTGGTCAGTTCAATACAACGTTATTGCCGTGTTTACCCCTCACTCCTATGGTTCTAAACGCTCTCTTTTTCATCAAAGTCAATTTCAGCTCACACTTCTACTCTGAATTTTGTTTGCCATAGCCAATAGAGCAGGTAGACTGCGCGAAAAAAAGTGAACACATGTAAGCTGAATGCCAATTAGTGGTAAGTTACAGTACACTTTAATGGATAATCAATACCCAATAGATTTCAAGGTGTAGCAAGGCGGTAAATGAAAGGCTCCCAATGAACGGACTCCGTCACGTGATTTGGATGAGCACCCGCCATCACACAGTAGCAACTTGGAAGACAGCAAGTATATAGCGAGCGGCGATGTTATGACCCACACATTAGAGCAATACCACCTTGTGCGCCGTCTGCGCCAACAAATCAGCCACCGTGCTGACCAGATAGCTTGGCGTGAATGGTCACCCGAGGGTGAAAAACAACTAAGCTGGCAGCAGGTTGACACGCATGTCACCCGGATTTCAGCAGCTTTGTTATCCCTCGGGGTTGCCATTCAGGAGCGCATTGGGATTTTTGCCAACAACAGTATGACTTGGTCGTTGGCGGATTTAGCTATTTTACAGTTGCGTGGCGTCAGCGTCCCACTGTATGCCACCAATACCAGCACTCAGGCGGCTTATGTGCTCAATGATGCCGATGTGCGTATTTTATTTGTCGGTGGACAGACACAATTTGATGTTGCCGCAACACTAAAGCCGCTGTGCCCGCAACTTGCTCAAATTATTGTATTAGACCCCGCAGTCGATTTGCGCGGTTGTGAATACGCCCAACACTTAGCTGATTTTGAGCAACAACCTGATGCGGTCCAACAGCACCTACTCACTACGCGTATAGATAGTTGCGACTTAAATGATTTATTCACACTGATTTATACCTCGGGTACCACGGGTGAACCTAAAGGTGTGATGCTGGATTACCGTAATATGGCAGCCCAGCTTTATTTGCACGATCAGCGCTTAACCCTGACAGCAGAGGATGTCTCTCTTAGTTTCCTGCCATTATCCCATGTGTTTGAGCGGGCGTGGAGCTTCTATGTAATGCATACCGGCGCACAAAATGTCTATATCAGCGACACTGATTGGGTGCGCTCGGCGATGCAGGTAGTAAAGCCGACAGTGATGTGTGCCGTCCCTCGTTTTTACGAGAAGATATTCAGTGCCATCAATGACAAAGTTGCTCTGGCAAAATGGCATCGCCGGATATTGTTTCGCTGGGCGGTAGGCCGGGGTGAGCGCAAATTCCAAAGCCTGCAACGTGGGGAAACATTATCATTGTTATCCGAACAGCTGTACCAGCTGGCGGATCGTCTGGTGTTGAGGAAATTGCGAGGGGTGTTGGGGGGTAGAGTGCGCTTTTTACCGGCCGCCGGTGCTCGGTTAGATGACAATATCATCCTGTTTTTCCAGTCCATCGGTATCAACATTAAGTACGGCTATGGCATGACCGAAACCTGTGCCACCGTCTCTTGTTGGGAAGAGCAAGACTTCCGGTTCGGCTCTATCGGTAAGCCATTACCGGGGATTGATGTGCGTTTGGGCGCAGAGAATGAAATTCAGGTACGTGGCCCGATTGTGATGCGTGGTTACTTTAATAAACCGCAACAGACGGCAGAGTCGTTCACCGAAGATGGTTGGCTCAAAACGGGGGATGCCGGGGCGTTGGATGCTCAGGGTAATTTGTTTATCACCGAACGGCTGAAAGATTTGATGAAAACCTCCGGCGGCAAATACATTGCGCCGCAAATGATTGAGGGCACACTCGGTCAGGATCGTTTCATTGAGCAGGTCGCGATTATTGCCGATACGCGCAAATTTGTCTCAGCGCTGATTGTGCCCTGTTTTGAATCAGTTGAAGAGTATGCTCGTTCGATAAACCTGAAATACCACGACCGGTTAGAGTTGTTACGCCATAGCCATATTGTCGGTTTGTTTGAACAAAGACTGAAAGATATGCAAAAAGAGTTGGCGATGTTCGAGCAGGTTAAGCGCTTTACGTTGTTACCACAGGCATTCACCATGGAAACCGGTGAACTGACACCGACGATGAAATTGCGTCGCAAAATCATTCTCCAGCGTTATCAGAATGAAATTGATTCGATGTACCGTGATTAATCGATAGTGTTATTACGTTGCTGTCTGTTGTTAACAGGCAGCCGCTGTTTTTCTGAACGTTCAGCACTTTCGCCACCTGGCTCGGTATCGCCCCCGGTTTTTTCTTCCTCCGATGCATAAAAATTATCAGCCTAATTAAGTTCTATGATTGGTCATCTTGACGGTGTTTAAACTAAGATCACTCCTTAACAGGCAGTGTTTTATGTTTGGAATGCGAGCAAAAACAGAGTGCGACCAACAGAATTGTCTTTAGCGCAGCGAATTGCCATTTGCCTGCCAGAAAATCTGACGTTATGTTAATAAGTTGGTTACGTTAAAAATAATAAATATAGGAATCAGGGCGTAGTGCCTTTCCTACAGGATCCCGTGGAAATGACTTCCCGTTATCCAATGAGCAAACAAAGCCTGGAGGCAAAACCCATGGAGATGTTGTCAGGAGCCGAGATGGTTGTCCGGTCGTTAATCGACCAGGGCGTGAAGCATGTATTCGGTTATCCCGGCGGGGCCGTACTTGATATCTACGATGCCCTGCACACGGTCGGCGGCATCGATCACGTGCTGGTACGCCATGAACAAGGCGCGGTTCACATGGCCGATGGTTATGCTCGGGCAACCGGTGAGGTTGGCGTGGTGCTGGTCACTTCCGGCCCTGGGGCGACCAATGCCATTACCGGTATTGCTACCGCGTATATGGATTCTGTACCGATGGTGGTGCTTTCCGGTCAGGTACCTAGCTCATTGATAGGTTACGATGCTTTTCAGGAATGTGACATGGTGGGGATCTCCCGCCCAGTGGTGAAACACAGTTTTCTGGTGAAGCGCACTGAAGATATTCCAATGGTATTGAAAAAAGCCTTCTATCTGGCATCGACTGGCCGCCCAGGTCCGGTCGTTATCGATTTGCCAAAAGATATCGTTGGCCCTGCGGTAAAAATGCCTTACGCCTACCCGGATCAGGTTAGCTTGCGCTCTTATAACCCCACGGTACAAGGCCATCGTGGGCAGATTAAACGTGCGCTGCAAACTATTCTGGCGGCTAAAAAGCCCATCATGTATGTCGGCGGTGGGGCGATTAATTCTGCCTGCCACGAAGAGCTGCTAGCTCTTGCTGAGCAACTGAATTTGCCGGTGACCAGCTCTTTGATGGGGCTGGGGAGCTTCCCGGGCACTCATCGCCAAAGCGTGGGCATGTTGGGGATGCACGGGACATTCGAAGCCAATATGGCGATGCACAATACGGATCTGATTTTTGCCGTTGGCGTGCGCTTTGATGACCGAACCACCAATAATCTGGCGAAATACTGCCCGAATGCCACTGTGGCACACATTGATATCGACCCGACTTCAATTTCGAAAACCGTAAATGCTGATATTCCGATTGTTGGTGATGCCAAACAAGTCTTGGTACAGATGCTGGAGCTGCTGTCTCAGATTGATTGCACACAAGATTGCGATAGTTTGCGTGATTGGTGGCAATCCATCGAACAATGGCGTGCCCGTAATTGCCTGAGTTACAACAAAGACAGCGGAAAAATCAAGCCGCAGGCAGTGATCGAAACCCTACATCGCCTCACCAGCGGTGATGCCTATGTCACCTCTGATGTCGGTCAACACCAGATGTTCGCCGCACTTTATTATCCGTTTGATAAACCACGCCGTTGGATTAACTCAGGAGGCCTTGGGACAATGGGCTTTGGCCTGCCGGCAGCGCTTGGCGTTAAACTGGCGTTACCAGACGAAACCGTAGTTTGCGTTACCGGTGATGGTAGCATCCAGATGAATATTCAGGAGTTATCTACTGCACTGCAATATAACTTGCCAGTGCTGGTGCTGAACCTGAACAACCGCTATCTCGGCATGGTGAAACAGTGGCAGGATATGATCTACTCTGGCCGCCACTCACAGTCTTATATGGATTCGCTGCCTGACTTCGTCAAATTGGCTGAAGCTTATGGTCATATTGGTGTTTCCATCCGCACGCCGGATGAGTTGGAAAGCAAACTGGCTGATGCCCTGGCACAATTATCCGCGACCAAGCGTTTGGTATTTGTAGATGTGACGGTTGATGAAACGGAGCATGTTTACCCGATGCAGATTCGTGGTGGTGGCATGGACGAAATGTGGCTTAGCAAAACGGAGAGGACATAATTATGCGCCGCCGGATTTTATCAGTTCTACTGGAAAACGAATCAGGTGCCCTCTCAAGAGTGGTGGGCCTGTTTTCTCAACGTGGTTATAACATTGAGAGTTTAACGGTTGCGCCGACCGACGATCCTACACTTTCCCGCATGACGATTCAGACCGTAGGTGATGCCAAAGTTCTGGAGCAGATAGAAAAACAGCTACATAAATTGGTGGATGTACTGCGCGTCAGTGAGCTGGTTTCTGGCTCACATGTTGAACGTGAGATTATGCTGGTGAAGTTGCAGGCCAGTGGCTACGGGCGTGAGGAAGTGAAACGGTGTGCGGAAATATTCCGTGGGCAAATTGTGGATGTTACCGCCACGCTCTACACTGTCCAACTGGCGGGCACCAGTGATAAACTGGATGCATTCCTCAATGCGGTGCGGGAAGTGGCAGAAATTGTTGAAGTTGCCCGCTCAGGCATTGTTGGTGTGTCACGCGGTGACAAGATTATGCGTTAATGAAACTTATTAACACTGACTAATCTCCAATAATCAGGCTCGGCAGGTGTGTCGGGCTTTTTTTTTCTTATTTTTTAACCGAGATAGCGTTATAGGGCGGTTAAAGCGGTTGCTCAATAGTGAGTTCTGCGGTTAGATCTACAGTGTGCTATATCCGTAGTTAAACTATGTCTATAAATCGTGTGTTTTAGCCTGTAACACTGCGGTTTATTGGCGTATTGAGAAACGCTGGGATATTTAGCTCTGGCAGACATCATGCCTTTCATCACTTTATTGGGTTTATAAGGGGTTAATGTGAAACTGGATGAAATCGCGCGTCTTGCGGGCGTTTCGCGTACAACGGCCAGTTATGTCATTAATGGCAAAGCGAAACAGTACCGAGTCAGCGATAAAACAGTAGACAAAGTTATGGCGGTTGTCAGGGAACATAACTATCACCCAAATGCTGTTGCGGCAGGATTGCGCGCGGGCAGAACCCGCTCCATCGGTTTGGTGATCCCGGATCTTGAGAATACCAGCTATACCCGCATTGCAAATTATCTGGAACGCCAGGCGCGCCAGCGCGGTTATCAACTGTTGATAGCCTGCTCGGAAGATCAACCAGATAACGAGATGCGTTGTATCGAACACCTGTTACAGCGTCAGGTTGATGCCATTATCGTTTCTACCGCATTGCCCCCTGAGCACCCTTTTTACCAGCGCTGGGCTAATGATCCATTGCCAATAATTGCATTGGATCGGGCGCTAGATCGGGAGCATTTCATTAGCGTCGTCGGCGCGGATCAAGAAGATGCACTGATGTTGGCACAAGAACTGCGTGCCTTCCCGGCGGAATCTGTATTGTATTTAGGCGCGCTGCCGGAGCTGTCAGTCAGTTTCTTGCGTGAGATGGGATTCCGTGAGGCGTGGAAAGATGATCCACGTAAAGTCGATTACCTGTATGCCAATAGCTACGAGCGCGAAGCTGCCGGTGTGCTGTTTGCGCAGTGGCTTAAGACCCACCCAATGCCACAGGCGTTGTTTACCACCTCATTCCAGCTACTACAGGGCGTTATGGATGTTACCTTAAAGCAAAGTGGGCGTTTACCCAGTAATCTGGCGATTGCTACTTTTGGTGATAACGAGCTGCTGGACTTCCTTGAGTGCCCAGTACTGGCGGTGGCACAGCGTCACCGCGATGTTGCCGAGCGCGTACTGGAGCTGGTATTAGCCAGTCTGGATGAACCGCATAAACCGAAACCGGGTTTAACCCGTATTCGCCGCAATTTGTTCCGCCGTGGCAGTTTGAGCCGCAAGTAACCGAGTAATAAACATTTCGGTTCGCTTAATACCCAATAGATTTTATGGTGCAGGAGGCGGCAGCGGCCTCAACGAGGTGAGGCCTATGGATGGGCCGAGTAGTGAGCACAGCCAACACACCTGCACCATGAAAGATGACGGGTATTCAAATATAGCCCGCCACGCGGAACAATCGACGGCAATATTCCAGGAAATAGCCGTAAGCCACACCCATCGCCATCGAAACCAACGCGTTACTGGTAACCGCTGTAGTGATTTGCTCTAAATCAGCCCCGACCGACCACAAAATCATGGCATAAACCGGAGACTGGAAGCTGACATAGGCCAGTAAGTCTGCCAGATTCCGTGCCCAAAAATACTTGCCGGCATGATGACGCGCAAAGCGGATAAAGGCATCCCGATACACCCCATAAGGCCAGGCAATAAGGATATTGACCGGTATTGAAACCAGGCGAGAAGAAAGAGACTGCTGGAAGGTCATTCCCGAGATCACGATTTCAATTATCATGCCGATGACAAAACAATACACTACCAGTGCAAAAGTATCGGCTGCGGCACTACGCAGACGGGACCCAGTTGAAAACATTGTGATTAACTCCCTACTTGGGGGGAAAATCTGCTAAAACGCCAATTCATGAGATTATTAGCAGGATTTATATATTGCTCATCATTTGAATGACAGGTGATTGTATTGCTTTTTTGCTTTTGATGTAGTTTACAGTGCTATTGTTTGTAATATAACCAGCTCAAAATTTTTATTTTTAACATTTGGCTGATTTTTATACTTTGTACTGTGAGTAATTGAGCTTTTGGTGGTTTTTTAAATGGTAAGGTGTCTTGTTTTACTTTAAAAACAGATAGTTGTGTTTCTACGTTATCAGCCGAGGGGGGCCGGCAAAGGTCAGTCAAATTTAAAATAATGAGTGAGGCAAAAACTAAATCATTCAATTTTGCTAATTTAAGATTTATCTGTCTGAAGGCATTCATATTTCAGTGATGCCCGGAAATAGACACCAATAATTTATTTCAAAATAGATTAATCCCCGTCGGTTAATTGAAGTAAAATGTCGCGCCAGTAACACTTGTTGTTCTCAAGGTTATTATTGTGTTGCTGTGGGTTTTGCCGTCGATTACCGCTGTTTTTCCTTAGGAGACGCCAGCGGCAGCGGGTTTTGTGCTCAGGCTGTTTATTTTTAGACCGTACAATTTTCATACTAAAAATGAGACATTCCTTGCAGAAGGAAATAATGAGACAATTAATCGACAATTAATTATTTATTTAAGTAGCTGGAATTACTGGCGGAAAAATAGCCCGTTTATCATGACGTTAATTTCTATTACAACCACTAAAATAGCCCCTTCTACGAGATATATCTCAAAAACGGCCCATAAATATTGTCAAAGCGCATCGGCTCTGGCTTGACAAGGTTTTCATACCATCCGTAAACTCTTTAATGTGGGGATTTGTGGGGTAAAGTGGCGAATTGGGTCATGAAGGGGTAACTCAGTCATGTTTCGTGGTGCAACGATGGTTAACCTCGACAGTAAAGGGCGGCTTGCCGTACCTACCCGTTATCGGGATCTACTGAATGAGGAATCGCAGGGCCAGATGGTCTGTACCATAGACCTTCACCAACCATGCCTGTTGCTTTATCCACTCCCTGAATGGGAAATCATTGAACAAAAATTATCCCGTCTGTCGAGCATGAATCCGGCTGAACGTCGGGTTCAGCGTTTGCTGTTAGGGCACGCCAGTGAATGTCAGATGGATGGTGCTGGGCGCTTACTGATCGCAGGAACACTGCGACAGCATGCCGGGCTGAATAAAGAAGTGATGCTGGTTGGGCAGTTCAACAAGTTTGAACTGTGGGATGAACAGACCTGGTATCAACAAGTCAAGGATGACATCGACGCAGAACAGTCCACTCAGGAACCATTGTCTGAGCGGCTACAGGACTTATCGCTATAAGCATGGTAGATAACAACAAAATTGTAGATAACAACTACAAGCATACAAGCGTATTGCTGGATGAGGCGGTAAATGGCCTGAACATCCGCGATAACGGCATCTATATTGACGGAACTTTTGGCCGTGGTGGCCATTCGCGTCTGATTCTGTCCCAGCTTGGGCCAGAAGGGCGTCTGATTGCAATTGACCGTGACCCACAAGCTATCGAAGCGGCAAAATCTATTACAGATCCGCGTTTCTCTATCGTACACGGTCCTTTTTCCGAGTTAGCACATTATGTGCGAGAGCTGGACTTAGTGGGCCGGATTGACGGTGTATTGCTGGATCTCGGGGTTTCATCACCACAGTTGGATGACCCTGAGCGTGGCTTCTCTTTCATGCGTGACGGGCCGTTGGATATGCGCATGGACCCCTCCCGTGGATTATCTGCTGCTGAATGGTTGATGAAAGCCAGTGCTGACGATATCGCGTGGGTGCTGAAAACCTTTGGTGAAGAGCGTTTTGCCAAGCGTCTGGCCAAAGCCATTGTTGAGCGCAACCTTACTCAACCGATGACTCGCACCAAAGAGCTGGCGGATTTGATTGCCAACGCCAGCCCATTTCGCGAAAAGCACAAACATCCTGCTACCCGTAGCTTCCAGGCTATTCGTATCTATATCAATAGTGAGTTGGAAGAGATTGAGCGCGCACTTGATGGCGCACTTGAAGTCCTGGCCCCTGCGGGCCGTTTGTCAGTGATTAGCTTCCACTCTCTTGAAGATCGCATTGTTAAAAACTTTATTCGTCATCACAGCCGTGGACCACAGGTGCCGGCGGGGTTGCCATTGACGGAAGCGCAATTACGCAGCATGGGTGGGCGCACATTGAAATCGGTTGGCAAGATGATGCCTCCAGATGCTGAAGTGGCTGAAAACCCACGGGCACGAAGCTCGGTATTGCGTTTTGCCGAGAGGATTAAAGAGTGATAGGCAGCGAACGCCACGGTTTAGTTGGGGTCATCGGCGGTGATTTAATCCGCAATGCGAAGATCCCGTTGATTTTACTGATCGCGGTGTTGGTATCTGCTGTTTTCGTGGTAACCACCGCCCACCGTACACGCTTGTTGACCGCAGAGCGTGAGCAGTTGGTGCTGGAACGGGACGCGCTGGATATCGAGTGGCGTAACCTGATTCTGGAAGAGAATGCGTTGGGTGACCACAGTCGTGTGGAAAGTATCGCGACTGACAAATTGAAAATGCAACATGTTGATCCATCACAAGAAAATATTGTGGTTAAACAATAAATTTCTCCAATAAATAAAGGAATGAGTCGCCACCATGACGCCTAGCAGCCAAGGTAACGGATGAAAGCAACGCGCCCCGGGAAGTTAAAGCGCCAGGAAGAACAAGCCAGCTTTATTAGCTGGCGTTTTGCGTTGCTGTGCGGCTGTATTTTACTGGCATTGGTCGGTTTGATGTTACGTACTGCATACCTGCAAGTGATTAACCCTGACAGACTGGTGCGTGAGGGTGATATGCGCTCGTTGCGGGTACAGGAAGTGCCAACAGCCCGTGGCATGATCAGTGACCGTTCAGGCCGCCCGTTGGCGGTTAGCGTACCGGTTAATGCGGTTTGGGCAGATCCGAAAGAGCTGACCGAGCGTGGGGGGATTACGTTAGATACTCGCTGGAAAGCGCTATCGGATGCACTGGAAATTCCACTGGATCAATTGGCGGCCCGAATTAATGCTAACCCGAAGGGACGTTTCGTTTATCTGGCGCGTCAGGTTAATCCTGCGATTGGCGACTATATCCATAAACTGAAACTCCCCGGTATCTATTTGCGCCAGGAATCACGCCGTTACTATCCGGCAGGCCAAGTGATGGCACACATTATCGGTGTGACCAACATCGATAGCCAAGGTATTGAAGGGGTTGAGAAAAGTTTTGACCGTTGGCTTACCGGGCAACCGGGTGAGCGTACGGTACGTAAAGACCGCTATGGCCGTGTCATTGAGGATATCTCTTCTGTCGATAGTCAGGCAGCACATAATCTGGTGTTGAGTGTTGATGAGCGTTTACAGGCGCTGGTGTATCGCGAATTGAACAATGCGGTGGCATTCAACAAAGCAGAATCAGGCACTGCGGTGCTGGTAGATGTGAGTACCGGCGAAGTATTAGCAATGGCGAATAGCCCGTCTTATAACCCGAATAACCTGACCGGAACGCCGAAAGATGCCATGCGTAACCGGGCGATAACCGATATTTTTGAACCCGGCTCCACAGTGAAGCCCATGGTAGTGATGACGGCATTGCAGCATGGCGTTGTGAAAGAAAACAGCGTGCTGAACACCTTGCCGTACTTTGTTAACGGTCACCAGATTAAAGACGTGGCCCGTTATGCAGAACTATCTGTGACCGGGATCTTGCAGAAGTCGAGTAACGTCGGCGTTTCTAAGCTGGCGTTAGCGATGCCATCCTCAGCGTTAGTAGATACTTACTCACGGTTTGGGTTTGGGAAAGCGACCAATTTGGGGTTGGTCGGAGAAAGCAGTGGCTTATATCCTAAAAAACAACGGTGGTCTGACATAGAGAGGGCCACCTTCTCTTTCGGCTACGGGCTAATGGTAACACCGTTACAACTAGCGCGAGTCTATGCAACCATCGGCAGCATGGGGATTTATCGCCCGCTGTCGATCACTAAAGTTGACCCGCCAGTGGCCGGTGAACGCGTTTTCCCTGAACCGCTGGTTCGTACCGTGGTTCATATGATGGAAAGCGTGGCATTACCTGGCGGCGGGGGCACCAAAGCCGCCATTAAAGGCTACCGTATTGCCATTAAAACCGGTACCGCCAAGAAAGTTGGCCCGGACGGTAAATATATGGACCGATACCTCGCTTACACCGCCGGCGTAGCGCCCGCGAGTAACCCTCGATTTGCTCTGGTTGTGGTCATCAATGACCCGCAGGCAGGGAAATATTACGGTGGTGCGGTTTCTGCACCGGTGTTCGGTGCCATCATGGGCGGCGTCCTGCGTACCATGAACATTGAGCCAGATGCGTTACCCACCGGTGATAAAAGCGAATTAGTGATTAATACAAAAGAGGGTTCAGGTGGCAGATCGTAACTTGCGCGACTTACTCGCTCCTTGGGGGCTAGACGTCCCGGAGCGTGCGCTACGGGAAATGACATTAGACAGCCGTGTTGCCGCTGCCGGGGATTTGTTTGTCGCCATTGTCGGCCATCAGACGGACGGGCGTCGCTATATCCCGCAAGCCATTGCACAAGGTGTTGCGGCAGTGGTCGCTGAAGCCGATGGTGTAGCGCCGGATGCCCGTGTGGTAGAGATGCACGGCATTCCTGTTATTTATTTGCGTAATTTGAATCAACATTTATCCAAGCTGGCGGGGCAATTCTACCATCAGCCGGGTACAGCATTACGTTTGGTCGGTGTGACGGGGACCAACGGCAAAACCACCACCACCCAACTGCTGGCACAATGGAGTCAGGCACTGGGGGAAACCAGCGCGGTAATGGGTACGGTTGGCAATGGTCTGTTAGGGCAAGTGATTCCGACGGAAAATACCACCGGTTCAGCGGTTGATATTCAACATTTACTGCGCAATTTGGTTGAGCAAGGGGCTACTTTTGCGGCGATGGAAGTTTCTTCCCACGGTTTGATTCAGAACCGCGTAGCCGCACTGCCGTTTGCAGCAGCAGTGTTTACTAACTTAAGCCGCGATCATCTGGATTATCACGGTAATATGGCGAGTTATGAGGCGGCAAAATGGTTGCTGTTCTCCACCCATCAATCCGAACATAAAATTATCAATGCTGATGACGAAGTCGGTCGCCGCTGGTTAGGGCAGTTGCCGCAAGCTGTTGCTGTCAGCATGGAAGACAAAGTTCCTACGGGCTGGAATGGCCCGTGGTTATCGGCGAGTAACGTTCATTATCACGATAACGGTGCCAGCATCACTTTTGACTCAAGCTGGGGCGAAGGCCAATTAGAAAGCCGTCTGATGGGGGCGTTTAACGTCAGTAATCTGCTGGTGGCACTGTCAACCCTCCTTTCTCTGGGGTATCCGTTAGCACAATTATTAGCAACCGCACCAAACCTGCAACCGGTGTGCGGGCGTATGGAAGTGTTTAACGCGCCCGGTAAGCCGACGGTGGTGGTGGATTATGCCCACACCCCGGATGCCTTGGAAAAAGCCCTGGCTGCGGCCCGCTTACACTGTAAAGGCCAGTTGTGGTGTGTGTTTGGTTGCGGTGGTGATCGTGACAAGGGTAAGCGCCCACTTATGGGCGGTATCGCAGAACAACTGGCGGATCGGGTGGTCGTCACCGACGATAACCCGCGCAGTGAAGAGCCGCAGGCTATCGTGGCGGATATTCTCAGTGGCTTGCTGGATGCCGGACATGCATTGGCAATTCATGGCCGTGCTGAAGCGGTGACCAGTGCCATTATGCAAGCCAAAGAAGAAGATGTCGTGCTGGTGGCGGGTAAAGGACATGAAGATTATCAATTAGTGGGTAATCGCCGCCTGGATTATTCAGACAGAGTTACCGTCGCCCGTTTATTGGGGGTGATGGCATGATTAAGGTCTCACTGCATTTTCTGTCTACGCTGCTTAATGCTGAATATATTGACAGTGAAAACGTCGACATCACCGAAGTGACCATTGATACCCGTAAGGTCACACCGGAGTGTTTGTTCGTGGCGCTGAAAGGCGAGCGTTTTGATGGGCATGATTTTGCAGAAGATGCTGTTGCCGCAGGTGCAGGCGCTTTGCTGGTAAGTAAACGCTTACTGGTGGGGGCACCTCAGTTAGTGGTCAAAGACACGCGTCTGGCACTGGGGCAATTTGCTGCGTGGGTGCGTGAACAAGTGCCTGCTCGGGTGGTGGCTTTAACCGGCTCATCCGGTAAAACCTCGGTAAAAGAAATGGTTGCCGCCATTTTGCGTCAATGCGGCAATGTGCTGTATACCGCCGGTAACTTCAATAACGATATTGGGGTGCCACTGACTTTACTGCGTTTGACGCCTGAACATGATTTTGCCGTGATTGAGCTGGGTGCTAATCATGTGGGCGAAATCGCCTACACCACGGATTTAAGCCGCCCTGAAAGTGCTTTGGTTAATAATTTAGCGGCCGCTCATCTGGAAGGTTTTGGTTCACTGGCAGGGGTGGCGAAGGCTAAAGGTGAAATTTTTGCCGGGTTGCCTGCTAACGGGACGGCAATTATTAATGCTGATAGCAATGACTGGCCGCATTGGCAGGAAATGCTGCACAACAAGCGTGTTTGGTATTTTTCACCTCGCGGCGCAGAAGATATCGATTTCTATGCCAGTGATGTGCGTATTACACCACAGGCGACACATTTCACCCTGCATTCGCCATTTGGCACCATAGCCATCGAATTGCCACTGCCGGGGCGACACAATATTGCTAACGCCTTGGCTGCAACGGCGTTAGCCATGTCGGTTGGCGCTGATTTAGCTGCCGTCCGCCAAGGGCTGGCACAATTACAAGCTGTACCGGGCCGTTTATTCCCGATTCAATTATCGGCAGGTAAATTGCTGCTCGATGACTCCTACAACGCCAATGTCGGCTCTATGACTGCCGCGGCCCAAGTGTTGGCAGAAATGCCCGGTTACCGCGTGCTGGTGGTGGGGGATATGGCCGAATTGGGTGATACCGCCGTAGATTGTCATCGCCAGGTGGGTGAGGCGGCCAGGCAGGCGGGAGTGGATAAAGTGCTGAGTGTTGGCACATTGAGTCAAACACTGAGTGATGCGAGCGGCAACGGCGAACATTTTCAGGATAAGAACACATTAGCAGCCCGTGTGAGTGAATTGCTGCTCGAACATCCGGTTATCACCGTCTTAATTAAAGGTTCACGTAGCGCCGCCATGGAAAATGTCGTGCGTGCGTTACAGGAGAATGCATCATGTTAGTTTGGTTGGCTGAATACTTAGTAAAATTTTACTCGGGCTTTAACGTCTTTTCCTATTTGACGTTCCGAGCCATTGTCAGTCTGTTGACGGCACTGTTTATTTCTTTGTGGATGGGGCCGCACCTGATTGCTTATTTGCAGAAATTGCAGATTGGTCAGGTAGTACGTAACGATGGGCCAGAGTCACACTTCAGTAAACGCGGCACGCCGACCATGGGCGGCCTGATGATTCTGTTCTCTATCACCATTTCAGTGCTGATGTGGGCTTACCCCTCCAATCCGTATGTCTGGTGTGTACTATTCATTCTTATCGGTTATGGCATCGTCGGTTTTATCGATGATTATCGCAAAGTAGTGCGTAAAAACACCAAAGGGTTGATCGCCCGCTGGAAGTATTTCTGGCAGTCAGTGATTGCACTTGCGGCAGCATTCGCCATGTACAGCATCGGTAAAGACACCGCGGCTACCGAGCTGGTGGTGCCATTTTTCAAAGACGTCATGCCGCAACTGGGTTTGATGTATATCTTGCTGGCTTACTTTGTGATTGTCGGTACCAGTAACGCGGTGAACCTGACTGACGGATTAGATGGTTTGGCCATTATGCCGACCGTGTTCGTCGCCGGTGGTTTTGCCTTGGTTGCCTGGGCGACCGGTAACGTGAATTTCGCCGCATACCTGCACATTCCTTATCTGCGCCATGCCGGTGAACTGGTGATTGTCTGTACCGCGATTGTGGGGGCTGGGCTGGGCTTCTTATGGTTTAACACCTATCCGGCACAGGTCTTTATGGGGGATGTCGGCTCGTTGGCCTTGGGTGGTGCGTTAGGCACTATCGCGGTATTACTGCGCCAAGAGTTCTTATTAGTGATTATGGGCGGGGTATTCGTGGTTGAAACGCTGTCGGTAATCCTACAGGTAGGTTCCTTTAAGTTGCGTGGGCAGCGTATTTTCCGCATGGCCCCGATTCATCATCACTACGAACTTAAAGGCTGGCCAGAACCACGGGTTATCGTGCGTTTCTGGATTATTTCGCTGATGCTGGTGCTGATTGGCCTGGCGACGCTGAAGGTGCGGTAATTATGGCTGATTATCAGGGTAAAAAAGTAGTCATTATCGGGCTGGGGCTAACCGGCCTTTCCTGCGTTGATTTCTTTATGGCGCGCGGGGTTACGCCGCGTGTGATGGATACCCGTATTAATCCGCCAGGCCTGGATAAATTGCCTGAAAGCGTTGAGCGCCATGTCGGCGACCTTCATCAGCAGTGGTTATTAGATGCAGATTTGATTGTGGCCAGCCCAGGCATCGCGCTGGCACATCCTGCCTTGAGTGACGCCGCTGAGGCGGGTGTCGAGATTGTCGGCGATATCGAGCTGTTCTGCCGTGAGAATCAGGCACCTGTAGTAGCGATTACCGGCTCTAACGGTAAAAGTACCGTGACCACGCTGGTGGGCGAGATGGCTAAAGCGGCGGGCTGGCAGGTTGGCGTCGGTGGCAATATCGGTGTTCCGGCTCTTACGCTATTGAAACAAGAAAACCAGTTGGTGGTATTAGAGCTATCGAGCTTCCAGTTGGAAACTACCTCAAGCTTGCATGCCAGTGCGGCCACCATCTTGAACGTAACAGAAGATCATACCGACCGTTATCCGTTCGGTTTGCAGCAATATCGCGCAGCTAAACTGCGAGTCTATGAAAACGCTAAAGTTTGTGTGGTGAATGCCGATGACGCGCTTACCATGCCGGTGCGTGGCGCTGATAGCCGCTGTATCAGCTTTGGTGTGGATGTGGGTGACTACCACCTGAATAAGCAGCAGGGGGAAATCTGGCTGCGGGTTCGGGGTGAGAAAGTGTTGAATACCCGTGAAATGAAATTGACCGGTCGCCATAACTATACCAATGCGTTGGCAGCACTGGCGCTGGCTGATGCTGTGGGGATTCCCCGCTCGTCAAGTTTGAAAGCATTGACCACCTTTACCGGTTTATCACACCGTTTCCAACTGGTGTTTGAGCACAATGGCGTGCGTTGGATTAATGACTCTAAAGCCACCAATGTTGGCAGTACGGAAGCAGCGTTGGATGGCTTGCAGGTTGACGGCACCTTGCATTTATTGTTGGGCGGCGACGGTAAATCCGCTGATTTCTCTGGGTTGACGCGTTTTCTGCAAGGCGACCATATCAAAATTTACTGCTTTGGCCGTGATGGTGAGCAACTGGCTGAATTACGCTCTGAGGTCTCTCAGCTTACCGAGACGATGGAACAGGCCATGGTACTGCTGGCGCAGAGACTGGCACCGGGAGATATGGTGTTGCTGTCTCCTGCTTGCGCCAGTTTGGACCAATTCCGCAGTTTTGAACAACGTGGTGATGAGTTTGCTCGCCTGGCAGAGGAGTTGGGCTGATGCGCATGCCGGGGCTGGGGCTGTTTAATACCGTAAAACATTTTGTGATGGGATCGCGCGAAAGCGACACCACCAGCATGGTGCTTTACGACAGAACCTTGCTGTGGCTGACATTCGGTTTGGCGATTATCGGCTTTGTGATGGTGACATCGGCATCAATGCCGATTGGTCAGCGTCTGGCCAGTGATCCCTTCTTATTTGCCAAACGTGATGCTCTCTATCTGGCGCTGGCATTGGGTTTGTCGCTGGTGACATTACGTATCCCGATGGCGGTCTGGCAGCGCTATAGCAATATCATGTTACTGATTTCGATAGTAATGTTGCTGGTGGTGTTGGTGGTGGGTAGCTCGGTAAACGGGGCATCACGCTGGATTTCATTGGGGCCGCTGCGTATTCAGCCAGCGGAATTATCCAAGCTGTCACTGTTTTGTTATCTGGCCAGCTATCTGGTGCGTAAGGTTGAAGAGGTTCGCAGTAATTTCTGGGGCTTCTGTAAACCGATGGGGGTCATGGTTATTCTGGCGGTGTTACTGCTGGCACAGCCTGATCTAGGCACGGTGGTGGTGCTGTTTATTACCACGCTGGCGATGCTGTTTCTAGCTGGCGCGAAAATGTGGCAGTTTTTGGCGATTATCGGCTCTGGTGTGTTTGCGGTTTGTCTGCTGATTGTTGCTGAACCCTACCGTATGCGCCGTGTGACATCCTTCTGGAATCCATGGGCGGATCCGTTCGGTAGTGGTTATCAGTTAACCCAGTCGCTGATGGCTTTTGGCCGTGGTGAATTCTGGGGGCAAGGCTTAGGTAACTCAGTGCAGAAACTGGAGTATTTACCGGAAGCGCATACCGACTTTATTTTCTCGATTTTAGGCGAGGAACTGGGGTATTTCGGTGTGGTTCTGGCACTGTTAATGGTATTCTTCGTCGCTTTTCGTGCTATGTCCATCGGCCGTCGCGCGTTGGAGATAGATCAGCGATTTTCTGGCTTTTTGGCTTGCTCAATCGGCGTCTGGTTCAGTTTTCAGGCTCTGGTTAACGTTGGGGCTGCTGCCGGAATGTTGCCGACCAAAGGGTTGACCTTACCACTGATCAGTTACGGTGGTTCGAGCTTGATTATTATGTCAACGGCAATTGTGCTGTTGCTACGCATTGATTTTGAAACACGTCTGGCAAAAGCCCAGGCGTTTGTAAGGAGTGCCCGATGAGTGGCAAGACCAAGCGTTTAATGGTGATGGCTGGTGGCACCGGGGGGCATGTCTTCCCCGGATTGGCCGTGGCACATCATCTGATGGCGCAAGGCTGGCAGGTGCGTTGGCTCGGCACCGCAGACCGAATGGAAGCGTCATTGGTACCCCAAAATGGCATTGAGATTGATTTCATCCAGATTTCTGGTTTACGCGGCAAGGGGCTAATGGCTCAACTGATGGCACCAGTGCGGATTTATCGTGCGGTGCGTCAGGCCAGGAAAATCATGCGTGACTACCAGCCGGACGTGGTGCTGGGCATGGGCGGTTATGTTTCCGGTCCCGGTGGTTTGGCGGCATGGCTGTGCGGTATTCCAGTAGTGTTGCATGAGCAAAATGGCATTGCCGGTTTGACTAATCGCTGGCTAGCCAGAATTGCCAAAAAAGTGTTACAGGCCTTCCCCGGCGCATTCCCAAATGCTGATGTGGTGGGCAATCCGGTTCGTACCGATGTTCTTGCGCTGCCATTGCCGGCGCAACGTTTGGTCGGCCGTGAAGGCCCGGTTCGTGTGTTGGTTATCGGTGGTAGCCAAGGTGCGCGGGTGCTAAATCAGACGATGCCGCAGGTTGCCGCACAGTTGGGTGAGAAAATCACGCTGTGGCATCAGGTAGGTAAAGGCGCATTGCCAGAAGTATTACAGGCATACCAGCAAGTCGGGCAGGGCGATGATAAGCATAAAATTACTGAGTTTATCGACGATATGGCAGCCGCTTATAGTTGGGCCGATGTGGTGGTGTGCCGTTCAGGTGCGCTGACGGTCAGTGAAATTGCCGCCGCAGGTTTACCGGCGATTTTTGTGCCGTTTCAGCATAAAGACCGGCAGCAGTATTGGAATGCACTGCCGCTGGAAAAGGCCGGTGCGGCCAAGATTATCGAGCAGCCGCAATTTAGCGCCGAGGCGGTCAGCAGCTTATTGGAACAGTGGGATCGAGCAACCTTACTAACTATGGCTGAACAGGCAAGGTCCGTGGCTATCCCGGATGCTACTGAGCGCGTAGCTGCTGAAGTGGTCGCGGCCAGTAAGTAATAGTAAAAACAGATAATGAACAGCAGGTAGTTAGGTTAATGCGGGCTGTGAATATGCAACAGACAAAAAAGTGAAGAGAAACGTGAATACACAACAACTGGCGAAACTACGAACTATCGTGCCCGAGATGCGTCGCGTCCGGCACATTCACTTTGTTGGCATCGGTGGTGCCGGCATGGGTGGTATCGCTGAAGTGTTGGCTAACGAAGGTTATCAGATTAGCGGTTCAGATTTGGCACCTAACCCGGTCACTCAGCATTTGGCCTCTTTGGGCGCACAAATCTATTTCCATCACCGTCCTGAAAACGTTCTGGACGCCAGTGTGGTCGTGGTTTCAACTGCAATCTCTGCGGATAATCCAGAGATAGTTGCGGCTCGCGAGGCGCGTATTCCGGTGATCCGCCGCGCAGAAATGCTGGCAGAGTTGATGCGTTTTCGTCATGGCATTGCGGTTGCAGGCACTCACGGCAAAACCACCACCACGGCGATGGTTTCCAGTATCTATGCTGAAGCCGGTCTGGATCCAACCTTTGTTAACGGCGGGTTGGTGAAAGCGGCAGGGACCCATGCTCGTCTTGGGTCCAGCCGTTACCTGATAGCAGAAGCCGATGAAAGTGATGCGTCATTTTTGCATCTGCAACCGATGGTGGCGATTGTCACGAATATCGAAGCCGACCATATGGATACTTATCAGGGCGACTTTGAGAACTTAAAACAGACGTTTATTAACTTTTTACACAACTTGCCATTCTATGGTCGTGCGGTGATGTGTATTGACGATCCGGTGGTGCGCGAGTTGCTACCACGGGTAGGCCGCCACATTACCACCTACGGTTTCAGTGATGATGCCGATGTGCAGATCGCCAGCTACCGGCAGGAAGGCCCACAGGGGCACTTCACGCTCAAACGCTTGGATAAGCCATTGATGACGGTGACCTTGAATGCACCGGGTCGTCATAACGCGCTGAATGCAGCGGCGGCGGTGGCCGTGGCGACAGAAGAAGGTATCGAAGACGAAGATATTCTGCGTGCGTTGGCAGGGTTCCAGGGGACTGGTCGCCGCTTTGATTTCCTCGGCAACTTCCCGCTGGCATCGGTCAATGGCAAAGAAGGCAGTGCGATGCTGGTTGATGACTACGGCCATCATCCAACTGAAGTGGATGCCACCATTAAAGCTGCGCGCGCGGGTTGGCCGGATAAGCGCATCGTGATGGTCTTCCAGCCGCACCGTTATACCCGTACCCGTGACCTGTACGACGACTTCGCCAATGTGTTATCGCAGGTTGATGTGCTACTGATGTTGGATGTGTACGCTGCCGGTGAACCGCCGATCCCAGGGGCTGATAGCCGCTCGTTGTGCCGCACCATCCGTAATCGTGGCAAGTTAGACCCAATTTTGGTTTCAGACAGTGAAACCGTACCTGAAATATTGGCGCAAGTGCTGAAAGGCGATGACCTGATTCTGGTTCAAGGCGCAGGTAACATTGGTAAAATTGCCCGTAAATTGGCTGAGCTTAAATTGCAGCCACAGATAAAAGATGAGGAACATCATGGCTGAGAAAGTCGCGGTACTGCTGGGTGGTACCTCCGCTGAACGTGAAGTGTCATTGCTATCAGGTCAGGCGGTATTAGCGGGCTTGAGAGAAGCAGGTATCGATGCCCATGGGATTGATACCCGAGACTTCCCAGTGACTCAGCTTAAAGAACAGGGCTTCGATAAGGTCTTTATCGCTTTACATGGCCGTGGTGGTGAAGATGGCACCTTGCAAGGGGTACTGGAATTCCTGCAACTGCCTTATACCGGCAGTGGTGTGATGGCGTCAGCCCTGACGATGGACAAATTACGCACCAAATTGGTGTGGCAGGCTTCAGATCTGCCGATTTCGCCTTATGTCGCGTTGAATCGTCAACAGTTTGAAACACTTTCGTCAGAGGAATTAGCAGCGGGTGTCGCTAAGCTTGGCCTGCCATTAATTGTTAAGCCAAGCCACGAAGGCTCCAGCGTTGGCATGAGTAAGGTTGATCACGTCGATCAATTGCAGAGTGCCTTGGTTGAAGCTTTCCGGCACGACAGTGATGTGCTGATAGAGCAATGGTTGAGTGGCCCGGAATACACCGTCGCGATCCTCGGTGATGATGTTTTACCGTCAATCCGTATTCAGGCGCCCGGCGTGTTCTATGATTATGAAGCCAAGTATCTGTCTGACGAAACACAATATTTTTGCCCAAGTGGTTTGAGCAATGAGTTGGAGCAACAATTGGCGACGCTGGCATTGCAGGCTTATCAGGCGCTGGGTTGCAGCGGTTGGGGCCGGGTGGATGTCATGCAAGACAGTGACGGCAGTTTTTACCTGCTTGAAGTGAACACTTCACCGGGTATGACTAGCCACAGTTTAGTGCCGATGGCAGCCCGCCAGTCAGGGTTGAGTTTCTCCCAACTGGTCGCTCGAATTTTGATGTTGGCTGACTGATATGTCGCAAGCTGCCCTGAATGCGCGTGAACGTGCGGCTGAAAACAGCGTGGCCCGACGCAGTAACGGAGGCCAACTAGCAGGTCTGATTTTCCTGCTAATGGTTCTGGGTACCATGCTCTGGGGTGGGTGGGTCGTAGTGGGGTGGATGAAAGATGCCAGCCGATTGCCACTGTCAAAACTGGTGGTGACCGGTGAGCGCCATTACACCACCAATGATGATATTCGCCAGGCAATTCTGGCATTAGGCGCACCGGGTACCTTTATGACGCAGGATGTGAACATCATCCAACAGCAGATTGAAAGGTTGCCTTGGATTCAGCAGGCCAGTGTGCGTAAACAGTGGCCGGATGAGCTGAAAATCCATCTGGTGGAGTATGTGCCTTTTGCTCGCTGGAATGATTTGCATATGGTTGATGAGCAAGGGCGGTCATTTAGTGTGCCGTCCGAGCGGGTCGGTACACAGAAATTGCCATTACTGTATGGCCCGGAAGGCAGTGAACAGGATGTTCTGGAAGGCTACCGGGCAATAAATAAGGTGTTAGCGGCCAATAAATATCAGCTAAAGATGGTGGCGATGAGCGCCAGACATTCTTGGCAGTTGGCCTTAGATAATGATGTTCGGCTGGAGCTGGGACGGGATGACCGGATGGGGCGTTTGCAACGTTTCATCGAGTTATATCCGATGTTGCAACAGCAGCCAGATAAACGAGTCAGTTATGTTGATTTGCGATATGAGACAGGGGCTGCAATAGGTTGGGCTCCGGTATTTATCGGCAGTCAGGGTGGTGAGCCACCAATAAATGGCCAGCAGAACAGTAATCCGCAACAGAATCAGGCACAGGCAAAACAACAATGATCAAGTCGACGGACAGAAAACTGGTAGTAGGTCTTGAGATCGGCACGGCAAAGGTCTCCGCATTGGTAGGGGAAGTTCTGCCCGATGGCATGGTCAATATTATTGGGGTCGGCAGTTGCCCATCCCGTGGCATGGATAAGGGTGGGGTTAATGATCTTGAATCGGTAGTGAAATGCGTGCAGCGCGCTATCGATCAGGCTGAGTTAATGGCGGATTGCCAAATTTCATCTGTTTATTTGGCGTTATCGGGTAAACATATCAGTTGCCAGAATGAAATAGGGATGGTTCCTATTTCAGAAGAAGAAGTAACTCAGGAAGATGTAGAGAACGTAGTGCATACCGCGAAGTCGGTGCGTGTGCGTGATGAGCATCGTATCCTGCACGTTATTCCACAGGAATATGCCATCGATTATCAGGAAGGCATCAAAAATCCTGTTGGTCTGTCTGGCGTGCGGATGCAGGCTAAAGTGCACCTGATTACCTGCCATAACGATATGGCGAAGAATATTGTTAAAGCGGTGGAACGTTGTGGTCTGAAAGTGGACCAACTGATTTTCGCCGGTTTGGCAGCAAGTTATGCAGTATTGACTGAAGATGAGCGTGAGCTGGGGGTCTGTGTCGTTGATATCGGCGGTGGCACCATGGATATGGCGGTTTATACCGGTGGCGCTTTACGGCACACCAAAGTTATCCCTTACGCCGGGAACGTGGTCACCAGCGACATAGCTTATGCTTTTGGTACGCCGCCTACAGATGCGGAAGCGATTAAAGTTCGGCACGGCTGTGCGCTCGGGTCGATAGTCAGCAAGGACGAAAGTGTAGAAGTGCCAAGTGTTGGCGGACGCCCTCCCCGTAGTCTGCAAAGACAGACGCTCGCTGAGGTTATAGAACCACGCTACACCGAGTTGCTGAATTTAGTTAATGACGAGATTTTACAATTGCAGGAGCAGTTGCGTCAGCAAGGGGTGAAGCATCATCTGGCAGCCGGTATCGTGCTGACTGGCGGTGCTGCACAAATTGATGGGCTGGCTGAATGCGCACAACGGGTGTTCCATGCCCAGGTTCGTATCGGTCAACCGCTCAATATCACCGGGCTGACGGATTATGCACAGGAACCTTATTACTCCACTGCTGTTGGGTTATTGCATTACGGTAAAGAATCTCATCTCAGTGGTGAGTCAGAAGTAGAAAAACGTGCCTCAGTGGGCAATTGGTTTAAACGTATCAATAGCTGGCTGAGAAAAGAGTTTTAATGTTTCAACAAAGAGATCATGCTGAACATATTTTTTGATCTCGAAGCGACAGGCACAAAACGGAGAGAAACTATGTTTGAACCTATGGAACTAACCAATGACGCGGTGATTAAAGTCATCGGCGTCGGTGGTGGCGGTGGTAATGCCGTCGAACACATGGTGCGCGAGCGCATCGAAGGTGTTGAATTCTTCGCCGTTAATACAGACGCTCAGGCGCTACGTAAGACGGCTGTTGGCCAAACCATCCAAATTGGTAGCGGTATTACCAAAGGGTTGGGTGCTGGCGCGAACCCAGAAGTGGGTCGTAATTCAGCCGAAGAAGACCGTGAAGCTCTGCGTGCAGCTCTTGAAGGCGCGGACATGGTCTTTATCGCCGCAGGTATGGGCGGTGGTACCGGTACTGGTGCTGCTCCTGTTGTTGCCGAAGTGGCAAAAGAACTGGGTATTCTGACAGTCGCCGTGGTTACCAAGCCTTTCAACTTCGAAGGCAAGAAACGCATGGCATTTGCTGAGCAGGGTATTGCTGAGTTGTCCAAGCATGTGGACTCACTGATCACTATCCCGAATGACAAATTATTGAAAGTTCTGGGGCGTGGCATCTCTTTACTGGATGCATTCGGTGCAGCGAACGACGTATTAAAAGGTGCTGTTCAGGGGATCGCCGAATTGATTACCCGCCCAGGCCTGATGAACGTTGACTTTGCCGACGTGCGCACCGTGATGTCCGAAATGGGTTATGCCATGATGGGCTCCGGTGTGGCTTGTGGTGAAGATCGTGCAGAAGAAGCAGCAGAAATGGCTATCTCCAGCCCGTTGCTGGAAGATATCGACCTGTCTGGTGCCCGTGGTGTATTGGTTAACATCACTGCTGGTTTCGATTTACGTTTGGATGAGTTCGAAACTGTGGGTAATACTATCCGTGCATTCGCGTCCGACAATGCCACCGTTGTTATCGGTACATCGTTAGACCCGGAAATGAACGACGAACTGCGCGTAACTGTTGTTGCGACCGGTATCGGCATGGATAAACGGCCAGAAATTACGCTGGTTACCAACAAGCAGACTCAGCCTGTTATGGACCATCGTTACCAGCAGCATGGCATGTCACCTTTACCTCAGGAAGTTAAACCTGCGGCTAAAGTGGTCAATGACCCTACTGCTCAAACCAATAAAGAGCCCGATTATTTGGATATCCCGGCATTTTTGCGTAAGCAAGCCGATTAATTTTCGAATATTTGGAATCTCCGCTCTTTGTGCTAAACTGTCCCACCGATCTTGTTATAAGCTTGGTCGGTAGGATGGATAACATTGCGAGATAAAACGATGATCAAACAAAGGACTTTAAAACGTATTGTTCAGGCGACTGGCGTCGGTTTGCACACCGGTAAGAAAGTCACGCTGACAATGCGACCCGCGCCGGCTAATACCGGGGTCATCTATCGTCGCACTGACTTGAATCCACCGGTTGATTTTCCGGCAGATGCAAAATCCGTGCGTGATACCATGCTCTGTACTTGCCTGGTCAATGAGCATGACGTGCGTATTTCTACTGTTGAGCATCTCAACGCTGCTTTGGCAGGGTTAGGGATTGATAACATTATTATTGAAGTTAACGCTCCCGAAGTGCCGATTATGGATGGTAGTGCCAGTCCATTCGTGTACTTGCTGCTGGATGCCGGTATCGAAGAGTTAAACTCTGCGAAGAAATTCCTGCGTCTGAAAGAGACTGTGCGGGTTGAAGACGGTGATAAATGGGCTGAATTGTCTCCATTCAATGGATTCCGTTTAGATTTTACCATTGATTTTAATCACCCGGCGATTGACTCAAGTACTCAGCGTTACCGTCTGGATTTCTCGGCCGATTCATTCGTCCGTCAAATCAGTCGTGCGCGTACTTTTGGTTTCATGCGTGATATCGAATATTTACAGTCCCGTGGTTTGTGCCTGGGCGGTAGTTTCGATTGTGCCATTGTGGTAGATGATTACCGCGTGCTTAACGAAGATGGCTTACGCTTTGAAGATGAGTTTGTTCGTCACAAAATGCTGGACGCGATTGGCGACCTGTTTATGTGTGGCCACAATATTATTGGCGCATTTACTGCGTTCAAATCCGGTCACGCCTTAAATAACAAGTTGTTGCAAGCTGTTTTAGCGAAGCAAGAAGCTTGGGAATTTGTGACGTTCCAAGATGAAGCCGAAATGCCACTGGCATTTAAAGCTCCGTCTACAGTATTAGCTTACTAAGTACTTTTGTACCCAAACTCATTGGCATTACAGCCAGCTAACATCGCTGTAAGTTCAAGTGTGAAGGGAAAAGCTACTTATCACTTTTGGTTGCGTTGGCACTCTCTCCGGCCAACGCAGCCAATCGTTCCAATATTATTCTAAGTTTTTCAGGGCTACGGCTCGCTAATCCTCTTAATTCCTTAGCACTTTCCAGACTTAAATGACGTAATGGCGGCGATTTTTCAGGATCTTGCGCCGATTTTGCCACATCTTGCGTAATGTTATGGCCCTTGGCCATTAACGACGGATTAATCCTGATGTCGATTGAAGACAATGATGGTAGAATTTGTGCTCGTAGTGCAGAGAGCAGAGCGGGTTGTTCATAACGTAAGCGCATTAACCAGCTAGCGTTCGCAGTCTCTAGCACTAAAACACTCTGTCGATAGTTAGCGACACGGCACCACGGCTGCATTTGTGAAGGGAGCAATCCTTTTACCGCACGGTTAAGTTTTAACAGTGCAGTAGCGCGTTGTTGTACGTTATGTAGCGGTCCGTTTTCTGCTGCAATGGCATCATCGAACAGAACATCTAATAATTGTGGGCGGTTTTCACGCATTGACAAGGCTCCGGCGGATTTTAAACTTGTGATCGGTATTCTAAATCGTTGGCGACAATTTGGTAGACGTTATTTCTGGCCGCATCTCTTGTTAGGGATGGTAGCGGCGAGTCTTGGCGTGCCATCAAACCTGTCTGGCGTTCCAGATCAAACTGCAATACCGAATACATCATCAAGCCAAAGCCGTCAGAATTACGGTGTGACAAACTTTAACAGTTTGGCATTGTTGCATGATATGCATCGCCGTCCTTCATTCAGCGTAGACTACTGGCAACAGCATGCACTGCGCACGGTTATTCGTCACCTCTCATTTGCGTTGGCACCTCAGGTCGCTTATGCGCGGGTGCAAGAAGTTACAGCAGTCGAGCAAGCTGAGCCATCACAAATTCAGCAGCTTGCACTGTTGGATACCCTCAATGCGCTACTGACACATGAGTTTAAGCCACCGGCTATCATTCGTTACACCGAGCAAGTTAAGCGGCCTATTCTTTCGTTACACAAACCCGGACTCTGGCTTGCACAAGTGCAAGGCATTCGTGCCGGGCCTACTATCCTTATACCTTAAATAATTCGAGTTGCAGGAAGGCGGCAAGCGAAAGACAAATTGGTTGTAAACCATTTTGAACAGCGCTTGCGCTGGCCCGTAGGGTGAGCCTCTGATGAGGTTCATAATCTCGGTGAGCTTACATAAGTAAGTGATTCGGGTGATTGAATGTAGCCAACGCACATGCAGCTTGAAGTATGACGGGTATAAGCTAATTATTCTCTTGGTTTACCTCAATTTTATACAACCTTTGGCCGCCGGTTTGGTGGTCTTGTAAGAGATATTAAGAATCATGCTAATCAAATTATTAACCAAAGTCTTTGGCAGCCGTAACGATCGTACTCTGCGCCGTATGCGCAAAGTAGTTGATCAAATCAGCCGTATGGAACCAGAAATTGAAAAACTGACCGATGCTGAGTTGCGTGCCAAAACAGATGAATTCCGCGAGCGTCTGGCAAAAGGCGCGGTGCTGGAAACCTTGATCCCTGAAGCTTTTGCGGTTGTTCGTGAATCAAGTAAACGCGTGTTTGGTATGCGTCACTTCGACGTGCAGTTGCTCGGCGGTATGGTATTGAATGAGCGTTGCATCGCAGAAATGCGTACCGGTGAAGGTAAAACGCTGACTGCAACGCTGCCAGCTTACCTGAATGCGTTGAGTGGCCGTGGTGTTCACGTGGTTACCGTCAATGACTATTTGGCTCAACGTGACGCCGAAAATAACCGCCCATTGTTCGAGTTCCTCGGTCTGAGCGTCGGTATCAACTTGCCGAATATGACAGCACCAGCCAAGCGTGCCGCTTATGCTGCTGACATCACTTATGGTACTAACAACGAATACGGTTTTGACTATCTGCGCGATAACATGGCTTTCAGCCCGGAAGAGCGTGTGCAGCGTAAATTGCATTATGCGCTGGTGGATGAGGTTGACTCCATCTTGATCGATGAGGCCCGTACCCCGCTGATTATCTCTGGTCCGGCGGAAGACAGTTCCGAGATGTATATTCGAGTTAACAAACTGATTCCAAAACTGATTCGTCAGGAAAAAGAAGACTCGGACACCTTCCAGGGTGAAGGCCACTTCTCGGTCGATGAAAAATCACGTCAGGTTCACTTAACTGAACGTGGCCTGATTCTGATTGAACAAATGTTAGTGGAAGCGGGCATCATGGAAGAAGGCGAGTCGCTGTACTCTCCAACCAACATTATGCTGATGCACCACGTCACGGCCGCGCTGCGCGCCCATGTGCTGTTTGCCCGTGATGTTGACTACATTGTGAAAGATGGTGAAGTTATCATCGTCGACGAACACACCGGCCGTACCATGCAAGGGCGCCGTTGGTCAGATGGCTTGCATCAGGCTGTTGAAGCAAAAGAAGGCGTGGAAATCCAGAACGAAAACCAAACACTGGCTTCCATTACCTTCCAGAACTATTTCCGTCTTTATGAAAAACTGGCCGGGATGACCGGTACGGCGGATACCGAAGCGTTTGAATTTAGCTCAATCTACAAGCTCGATACCATTGTTGTACCCACTAACCGCCCAATGATTCGTAAGGATTTAGCTGATTTGGTCTATATGACTGAACAGGAAAAAATTGGTGCGATTATCGAAGATATCCGTGAGCGTACTGCGAACGGTCAGCCAGTATTGGTTGGTACTATCTCGATTGAGAAATCTGAAGTGGTATCTGCCGAATTGACCAAAGCTGGCATTGAGCACAAAGTTCTGAACGCCAAGTTCCATGCCATGGAAGCAGAGATAGTCTCTCAGGCGGGTCAACCAGGCGCGGTAACTATCGCTACCAACATGGCTGGTCGTGGTACCGATATCGTGTTGGGGGGGAGCTGGCAGAGTGAGATTGCTTTGCTGGAAGATCCGACTGAAGATCAAATTGCCGCCATTAAGGCCGCCTGGCAGATTCGCCATGATGCCGTGCTGGCATCTGGTGGTTTACACATTATTGGTACCGAGCGTCATGAGTCACGCCGTATTGATAACCAGTTACGTGGTCGTGCGGGCCGTCAGGGTGATGCCGGTTCTTCACGCTTCTACTTATCAATGGAAGATGCCTTGATGCGTATTTTTGCCTCTGACCGTGTGTCTGGCATGATGCGTAAATTGGGTATGAAACCGGGCGAAGCCATTGAGCATCCATGGGTGACGAAGGCCATTGCTAACGCACAGCGTAAAGTTGAAAGTCGTAACTTCGATATTCGTAAGCAACTGCTTGAATATGATGATGTGGCCAGTGACCAGCGTCGTGCCATCTACAGCCAGCGTAATGAACTGCTGGACGTATCTGATGTTAGCGAAACCATTAACAGCATCCGTGAAGATGTATTCAAAACAGTTATCGACAGCTACATTCCTACCCAGTCACTGGAAGAAATGTGGGATATTGAAGGCCTAGAACAGCGCCTGAAAAATGATTTCGACTTGGATATGCCAATTGCACAATGGTTGCAAGATGAGCCACAGTTGCATGAAGAAACATTACGTGAACGCATTCTTCAGCAAGCGATTGAGGTATATCACCGCAAAGAAGAAGTTGTTGGCATCGATATGATGCGTAACTTCGAAAAAGGCGTGATGCTACAAACGCTCGACTCCTTGTGGAAAGAACACTTGGCTGCAATGGATTATCTGCGTCAGGGGATCCATCTACGTGGTTATGCGCAAAAAGATCCTAAACAGGAATATAAGCGTGAATCTTTCGCCATGTTCGCTGCCATGTTGGAATCACTAAAATATGAAGTGATCAGTGTGCTGAGCAAAGTACAAGTGCGGATGCCAGAAGAGGTAGAAGCGCTGGAAGTACAACGTCGTGAAGAAGCCGAGCGTTTGGCGAAACAGCAGCAACTAAGCCATCAGTCTGACAGCAGTGCCTTGATGTCAAAGGATGAAGTCAATGTAGCCGCTAGCCTTGAGCGTAAAGTGGGTCGTAATGATCCGTGCCCATGTGGTTCAGGCAAAAAATACAAACAGTGTCACGGCAGCCTACAGTAATACTTTAGGCCATTGGTAATACTGAAAATGAGGGCGGCTTAAAAACCGCCCTTTATTTTGTCGTTCTTTTTAGGACAGATACCAAGAGGCCATATAACTTACTGTTTATGCTCTGATCAGGAGAAAGAGAATTGAAACATTTACAGATAGCGGTAGGGATTATCCGCAACCCCCAGCAGGAGATTTTTATTACTCAGCGCGCTGCTGATTCTCATATGGCGGGTTTTTGGGAGTTTCCCGGTGGCAAGGTTGAGCAGGGTGAAACAGCGGAGCTTGCTTTAAAACGTGAGTTGTCAGAAGAAGTAGGGATCGTGGTACAAGAGGCTGTTCTACTCAACGTCTTGGAGCATACTTTTACCGACCGTATCGTGACATTAAGTTTCTATATGGTTGAAGCGTGGGATGGTGAACCCTTTGGCCGCGAAGGGCAACCCATTCGCTGGGTAAGGCAATCCGAATTGGTTGCCGAGGAGTTTCCGCCAGCGAATGCCGCAATCATTGCATTACTCACCCGATAACTCCATGTTGCGCTTAATAAAATTGTAATTAATATAATGGGAAGGGAGCAAAATAGGGTTGCTCCCCAATGATATGCACATCAATGAGTTGGGGGTTCTTCCTCACTCCATTCATCACTGTCAGATAACTCGCCATGGCTTGAAATACGCTTTTCTTCGTCAGCCCACTCGCCTAGGTCGATCAGTTGACAGCGTTTGCAGCAGAAAGGGCGATATGGGCTTTGCTCTCCCCAGATAACGATTTTCCCACAGGTAGGGCAGTTAACTTCGATTTCTTCTAAGTCCATATTCTCTCCTTAAAAACCAACTGATTGATTGCCACATCAGCAGCAGGCTAATTCAAACGATAAACGGGCCGGAACGGTACCATTTTCACTGTCGAGCGGTAAAAAGCGAATAGCATACCGTGTTTTATGACCAGAAATTTGTGGGTATAGTTGTGGGTCTAATGGCAAGCGCAGCCGGAGTAGATCAGCACCTTCGGCATTATCTTGAAAGAAACCATTCAAGCTGATTTGTGCCCGTAACGGACCCGACTGACGAATTAAATCTAAAATGATGGTCAGAGACTGATTGAGTGGCGCTAAGCTTACCAGCAATTTATCAATATGTTGGTCACGCTGCTCCTGTGGCTGATGTAGCCAGGTATGTAACGTGGGTAAATCAAAGCTACAGTAGCCACCGGGAATGCTAAGGCGCTGGCGAACGACAGCGATTAAGCGGTCATCTTTTAATGATTGCCCGATACGTGGTGCGGACATTAATACTGTGGCATGGTTTTTTAGTTTACTGCGCAAGGAGTCCACTCGCGACATATCCACACCGGGTATATCGGCCCATTGCTGTAACTTCTGTTGTTGGCGCTCAAGCTCTTTGAGCAAATCAGTGCGGACTTCGCCGCGATCCAAAACTTCAATCAAATCGCATGCGGCGCGGAAAAACGTTAATGCAGTGGCAATATTATCTAACGAACGTTGGCTTTCTAATTGTTGTAATAAAAATTCTATTCTCAGCCAGGTACGCATTTTTTCATTCAGCGGATGTTCAAAAAGTATTGTTGAGGTGAGGTCACTCATTGGTGTAGATCCTGTTGGGCCGCGGCTGCCAATATTAAATACTGTTGGTGTAATGAAGCAACTTGCGAGGCGATAATGGATGGATCGCCGCTATTGTCAATAATATCATCGGCACAGGCTAGCCGTTGTTGCCGCGAAACCTGTGACGCTAAAATATGTTCTGCCTGTTGGCGGGTAATACCATCTCTTGCCATCGTGCGCGTGAGTTGTATTTCAGGCGCTACATCTACCACTAACACACGATTAGCACGGTGCTGTAAACCATTTTCAAGCAACAAAGGAACAATCCAAAGTGCATATGGTTTATCAATATTCGCTAATTGGTGCTCAGTTTCTTGCTGAATAAGTGGATGCAACAGTGAATTTAACCATGCTTTTTCCTGTGGTTCACTGAAAATTTTTGCGCGTAATGCACTCCGGTTTAATGAACCATCTGCTTGCAAAATAGTGTCGCCATAGCGGGATGCGATAGCCGCTAATGCTGGCATACCCAGTTCAACAACCTGGCGAGCGATAATGTCAGCATCAACAAGGGGCACCCCAAAATCGGCGAATGCATCTGCTACGGTACTTTTGCCGCTGCCAATCCCGCCGGTGAGAGCCACAATATAGGTCATTACCTAGCCTTGTATACTGTTTATGAGTGGCAGAATTGTATCTGAAAGCGGGCGGGAAGGGATAGTAAGGTATGCATTCTGTTTGAGCTAGATGGAAAAATAAGTGAAGTGAGCGCGCAGATAAAAGAGTGGTTGCTATTCTCCAAGTAATTTGTGGGATTATAGCGTAAATAAAGGTGGATTCGCAGTCTTGCCGTAGAATTATTCATGCGTATGATAGCTTCACTGGGATGGCGTGATTTACGCCCGATCACTTTTTGCGATCTATCGCCACTAACCAGGAAATAATAAGCCATGCGCATTGAAGAAGGTTTGAAATTAGGTTTTAAAGATGTGTTAATCCGCCCTAAACGTTCCACACTGAAAAGCCGCTCTGAAGTAGAGCTCGAGCGCCAGTTTACCTTCAAACATTCAGGTTGGAATTGGTCTGGTGTACCTATCATCGCTGCTAATATGGATACTGTTGGCACCTTCCGCATGGCTGAAGTTTTGGCATCATTTGATGTGCTTACCGCAGTTCATAAGCACTACACGGTTGAACAATGGGCTGAATTTGTAAAACGGGTTCCTGAATCTGTATTGCGTCATGTCATGGTGTCGACAGGGACTTCCTCTGCCGATTTCGACAAAATGAAGCAAATTCTGGCATTATCACCGGCACTGAAATTCATCTGTATCGATGTAGCTAATGGCTACTCTGAGCATTTTGTTTCCTTCTTGCAAAAAGCTCGCGAAGCCTGCCCGGACAAAGTGATTTGTGCTGGCAATGTGGTGACTGGTGAGATGGTAGAAGAGCTTATCCTTTCTGGTGCAGATATTGTTAAAGTGGGTATTGGTCCAGGTTCTGTTTGTACCACGCGAGTTAAGACCGGTGTTGGTTATCCACAGCTATCTGCTGTGATCGAGTGTGCCGATGCTGCCCACGGTTTGGGGGGACAGATTGTCAGTGATGGCGGCTGCTCTGCACCGGGCGATGTGGCTAAAGCTTTCGGTGGTGGTGCTGATTTCGTGATGCTGGGTGGCATGCTAGCAGGACACGATGAGTGTGAAGGCCGCGTGGTGGAAGAAAATGGCGAGAAATTCATGCTGTTCTACGGTATGAGTTCAGAGTCTGCTATGAAACGCCACGTAGGCGGAGTCGCTGAATACCGCGCCGCAGAAGGTAAAACAGTTAAACTGCCATTACGCGGTTCCGTTGATAACACAGTGCGCGACATTATGGGTGGCTTGCGTTCTGCTTGTACCTACGTGGGTGCTTCACATTTAAAAGAACTGACCAAGCGCACCACCTTTATCCGAGTTGCAGAGCAAGAAAACCGTGTATTTGGCAGTAACTGATTACTGATGGAAACAGGGCGTTATTTAACGCCCTGTTTCGACCCCCCCTTTCCCCACGATACTTCGCCCTTAACACCCGTATTACCCAATAACATCCCCTAGTTGAAATATCGGTAAATACATTGCGATCACTAGAACCCCGACGATGCTGCCAATAATCAACATCAACAGTGGTTCCAACATTTGTGTGAGATTATCGGCTAAATCCTGTGTTTTTTGCCGATGCCAACCTGCTAGTTTTTCTAATAACACATCCAACGCGCCAGATTCTTCACCCACCCGAACCATTTGTTGGCATAGCGACGGGAATAGATGATGTTGTGCAAGAGCGATATGCAGAGGCTCACCTTGGTTGATCTGTTGTTGAATATGTTTTAGTGCTTGCTGATAGGTACAGTTATTGATGGAAAGGAGTGCGGCATCCAATCCGGCAGTTAGCGGTAATCCGGCATGTTGAGTGATAGCTAATGTTTGAAAAATTTGGCTAAGGCAACTTCCTCGGATTAATGTGGAGATGAGTGGGAGACGTAATAACAGTGTTTGCTCCCATTGTTGCACGTGCACCTGACGCCGCCGCGCATAAAGGTACCCCATACATATTGATGTTAATAACACCGCAATATACGGCCCGTAAGTAGTAAGAAATACTGAAATCAGCAGCAGCGTGGCAGTCAGTGTGGGTAATGGTGTATCAAATGATTGATAGATTTGTGCAAATTCAGGCAGCACCATGACCAGCATAACGAGGCTAACAACCATCGCGATAACGCAAACAAATATTGGATATTTGAGTGCCTTAATCACTTTCTTTTGTAATTTTTGCTGCCGTTCCTGGTGCTGTACTAACTGAATACAGCACTGTTCAAGGTTACCCGTCAGCTCCCCCATTGCAATCACTGGGGGGTATAATCGGGGGAATGTGTGTGGGTAACTCGCCATCGCTTCAGATAGTGATTGGCCCTGTGAAACCAGTTGGCTTATGTCCTGCAATAAGCAGCGCCACGGTAATGCATCTATCTCTTTCGCTAGCAGTTGCAGGCTATTAACCAAAGGCAGTCCGGCTTGCAGTAGCGTCGCCAATTGGCGAGTAACAGCCACCAGGTGCTCACCTTGCCAATAACTGATTGATAATCGCTTACCACCCTTAACGTTTAATGGTTGTAACCCTTGGCGGAACATTTGTTCATAAACAATATTTCGCTCTGTTGCCAATTGTGCTCCAGTCTGTAACTGTCCTGTAGTATCAATGGCTTTCCAGTAAAATAAACGTTGATAACTCACAGGATTGCCTCGAATTCTTTCAGAGTTCCCACAACACGATTAATTTCACTAAGCGTAGTAACACCGCTTTCAACTAATGCTAAACCAGCAGAAAGTAATGTTACTTGTTCTTGCTCTTGTGCAATCTGAGTGAGCTTTGCCGGGCTGACATTGTTGAGCAAAGCTTGCTGGATTGGCGGGGTGACACTTAACATTTCGTAAATACCTGTGCGACCATAATAGCCTGCGCAACAGTGTTCACAGCCCACGGCGAGATAATGTTGCAATGGACTCGCCCAAACACCTGCCGGAGCCTGAAAAAGAGTGGGAGATGCCTGGCGACAGTGCAGGCAGAGCCTGCGAACCAGTCGTTGGGCGATAACTAACGTCAGGCTCGATGCAATTAAGTGACGTTCTATTCCCATTTGTGTCAGGCGTATTAGGGTTTCAGATGTTGAGTTGGTATGCAGTGTTGAAAGTACCAGATGCCCCGTTAATGCGGCCTTAACCGCTATCTCGGCAGTTTCATTATCGCGAATCTCGCCGAGCATAATCACATCAGGATCCTGGCGTAGCATCGCGCGTAATACGCAAGAAAAATCCAATCCAATCCTATTGTTAGTCTGAGTCTGATTTATGCCATCAACCTGGATCTCTATAGGATCTTCAACACTACAGATGTTTCTTTGCGGTTGATTGAGTTGGTCTAAACTGCAATAGAGCGTCACAGTTTTTCCACTTCCGGTAGGCCCAGTCACCAGAACTAAACCTTGCGGAGCAGATAATGCGCGCGTGAGTTGTTGGTGGGCCATGGTTGTCAGACCCAGACTGGCCAGCGTTGGTTGTTGATGAATATTCAGTATACGCAGCACCACTTTTTCACCGAACTGTACGGGGAGGGTGGCTATTCTTATGGAGTAGCGGGTGCCATTTAACACTAAAGCTAGCTGGCCATCCTGCGGTAACCGTTTTTCCGCGATATTCAATTTAGCCATAACTTTTAGGCAACTGCTGATACGGCTGGCTAATTCAGTTGTTGGAGGTGGGGATTCGTGCAAAACACCATCAATTCTTAAACGAATACGATAATGATGCTGATAAGGTTCAAAATGGATATCTGAGGAACGTTTCTGAATCGCCAATCTGAGTGTTTGCGTTATAAATTGAATAACGGGAATATCACTTTCATTATCCAGCAATGTCTCATCTAAATCCTGTTGTGGCAGAGAAGCTGAGCCTCCTCCTCCTTGTCGTTTTCTCTCTTGTCGCGATACGCTTTGACTATTTTCGGTAGATTCTACTTCTAGGTTTAGGTGCTCTTTTGCTGATGGCTCAAGGTTTAATAACTGTTCAATCTTAGCCTCAGGCCAGTATTCTACGGTAATTTTACGACCACAGGTAAAACGCAGGGCAGTTAATAATTCGTCATTCACTGGTTTGGATGACGCTATAGCAAGGTTTTTGCCATCGAGTTTTAAGGCTATTGCCCTATAACGACGACAGAGTTTGTGTAATTCAGCGCTGATTCGCTCGGGTTGGTGTGCCATGAATTCAGTCATTGGATTAGGCCTTATCATTGAAACGGAACACGGTCTTACAGCTATCAGCAAGGTTGTTATCTACGGTAGTACATGTTCTGGTCCAGACAATATTTCCACTACTACTAAGTGTGGGGGTCATCGAGAGACTCAGGTCAGCAAGGGTATGTTGACCCGTAAGTGTAATCACACCTTTATCAATGGTTGTTGCACTGACATAACGCGATGGTTGCCCAGCCGGTACGCCGTTATTGCCCGCATTACAGCTATCGAACTTGGCATGCTCCAGAGCACAAAGTTCTACCGCCATTTTGTAGGGCACGATGGCTTGTAACATATCGGTGAGGGCTGCTTTTTGGATATAGCGCTGATAGGAAGGAATACCAATACCGCTAAGTACAGCAATGATGGCGATGGCAACCATTAATTCAATTAAGGTAAAACCCTGTTGCTTGTTCATTTGTCACTCTCCTTGTGTGTGAGAAAACAAGGCAAGGGTGCAACTTTTTAATTGATGGCAACAGGGGCATTACATTGATTTGCGAAGCAGGCTGTCGAATATTTAGGTTGTTACAGTGAAATCACAGATAACTTCGGCGATGCTCGCAAAAACAGAATTAGAGTCTGCTAATGGCTATCATCGGCCGAAGATAATTTGGTAGGCTTATTTAAATCGCATGGACAGGTCTAAAGCTGTCACGTGCTTTGTTAGTGCACCGACTGAGATGAAATCAATACCGGTTTCGGCATAGCTTCGCAGTGTTTCTAGCGTAACGTTGCCAGAAACTTCCAGTTGAGCACTCTCTTGGGTCTTGGCCAACTCATTACGCATGTGCACAGCATCACGCATCATTGGAATGGTAAAATTATCCAACATAATGATATCGGCACCAGCGGTTAATGCTTGTTGCAATTCATCAAGGGATTCAACTTCAACTTCGACGGGAACATCGGAATGAATCCAAAATGCTTTAGCAACCGCTTCTTTGATAGAACCAGCAGCAATAATGTGATTTTCCTTGATAAGGAAAGCATCAGATAAGCCGAGTCGATGATTATTACCGCCACCGCAGAGGACGGCATATTTTAAGGCGGTACGCAGCCCTGGCAAGGTTTTCCTGGTATCGAGTAATTGCGTATGCAACCCAGAGAGCTCCGCCACATAACGGCTGACCTCGGTAGCGACACCGGATAAGGTTTGCAAGAAATTAAGTGCGGTGCGTTCACCGGTAAGTAGGATACGGGCAGGGCCAGTCAGATGGCAAAGTGTCTGATTAGCTATCAACTTGTCTCCATCGTTGACTAACCATTCAACTGTCACTTGGGCGCCAAGTTGAATAAACACTTCATTTAGCCAGCGCTGACCACAAAATATACCAGCTTCGCGCGTAATAATCGTGGCATTAGCCTGTTTATCTGCTGGGAGTAATTGTGCGGTAAGGTCGCGATCTGCATTAACCTCACCACCCAGGTCTTCGCTCAAAGCTTGGGCAACAGTGAAAGGGATATCACATTGAATTCGTTCCAATAGCTCGGCACGGCGGCTGTCGGCATTATAGCTGCGGGTCGGCATATAAAACTCCGAAATGGCGGATAGATAATAGTTCAAACATGCTACTCTGTTGCTGGCTGAAGTGCCATAAAAGAGCCAGTTGAAGTGTACTATTAGGGGGCTTAGATAAACAATGCAGTTAGAAAATGGCTGGATTTTAGGGGTTAAACGGGTCGTTTCTCCCCATTTTGATCAACGGCCAGAATGCGAGGTACCTTCGCTGCTGGTAATTCATAATATCAGTTTGCCCCCTGGTGAATTTGGTGGCCCCTATATCGATCAGCTTTTCACTGGCACACTAAATGCCGATGAACATCCTTATTTTGCTGATATTGTTCACTTGCGAGTTTCAGCCCACTGTCTGATTCGTCGTGATGGTGAAATTATTCAATATGTTCCGTTTGATCAACGCGCTTGGCATGCTGGAGTCTCAAGCTTTGGCGGGCGTGAGCGGTGTAACGATTTTTCTATTGGGATCGAGCTGGAAGGAACGGATATGTTACCGTTTACGCCCGCACAATATCGGAGTTTGAATGAGATAAGTGTGCTGTTATTTGCTCATTATCCGATAACTGTTGATCGGGTGACGGGCCATAGTGACATTGCGCCACAACGTAAAACCGACCCTGGCCCCGCTTTTGATTGGGCTTTGTATCAGCAGAGTTTGGTGAAGTTAACATCGCCATCGTGATGCTGGTCAGTCTTCACCACAGGTTTGTTGTCGAGCAGCTCAGCTGCTTGTTGCCTGGTTTTATAGTGTGGTTTATACATGCCGGGAGGCATATGCCCTGTTTCCAGGGCTGGTTAAGTGCAAAGGGAGAATAAGAGCTAATGACACTGTTTACGCTGTTGCTGGTGCTAGCATGGGAGCGCTTGTTTAAACTCGGCGAACATTGGCAGTTAGACCACCGCCTTGAAGTCGTATTCACGCGTTTACACCGTTTTTCGTTGGCGCAAACTATTTTGCTGACTGCCGTGTGGATGGCCTTGGTATGGCTGATTTTGCAGTTAGTGCAGAATATCTTGTTTGGTTTCCCCCTGTTGTTGATTTGGATTCTGATTTGCCTGCTATGCATTGGTGCCGGGGGGATTCGTAAACACTATCGAGCCTACCTTAAAGCTGCGCGCCAAAATGATGCCCATGCCACCGATAAAATGGCAGAAGAGTTAGCATTAATCCATGGTTTACCCATGGATAGCGGAGAGAAAGCTCGCTTACAATCCCTACAAAATGCCTTGTTGTGGATAAACTTCCGTTACTATTTAGCGCCTATCTTCTGGTTTGTTGTGTGTGTTAACTATGGTCCCGTGGCGCTAGCAGGTTATGCGATGTTACGCGGATACCAAACCTGGTTAGCCCGACACCATACGCCTTTACAGCGTTCTCAATCTGGTATTGATCGTCTGTTACATTGGCTGGACTGGATACCTGTGCGGTTGGTGGGCGCGGCATATGCCTTGTTGGGGCACGGCGAAAGAGCATTACCAGCTTGGTTTGCCTCATTAGGTGATTTCAGAACTCAGCAGTATCAGGTTCTGACCCAATTAGCGCAGTACTCTTTGGCTCGTGAACCTCATTTAGACCCAGTACAGACGCCAAGGTCTGCGGTCTCGTTAGCACGAAAAGTGACACTAACGGTGATTGTAGTCGTGGCTTTACTGACCATTTATGGTGCACTAGTTTAGTTTTCTGATTTATGGCACTGGCCGGAGAGTTTGTGCCCGGCCAGTGCGGTCTTAACGAAATATGATTAATTAGCCCGCATACCTCATCCCCATCTCATATCTGATCTTTTCCTTCACTATTAGTTCTGTATTCATGGATATTCTCTCCGTTATGGATCAAAAACAGTCATTGAAGATGGATTATTGCTGTTCAATCGGGGAGATATCAGAAGTTAATGGTTATAGAGATGGACAAATGTACCATCGCCATCAAAGTCTGAACCAGACGGCAAAAAAGAGACGTGACAAATTCAATACATAAGTAATATCAAACTGTTCATTATCTGGTTTGTACTGTTGGGGGGAGCAGCACTATAGGATCAGTGGGTTATGGAAGATGGCGGGTCAGTCGAACACGGTTTTGTTAAACAATAAAATAAACGGGTCAGCGCTGTAGCTGACCCGTTAGCTATGATGTCGTCAGATTCTCGAGAGAAATCTGCTATGTTCTGCTATCAGGATTTGGCGCGTTGGTTACGATTTTTTAGGATGTAACCAATAGCTAGTAGCAATACCCAAGCTGGAATTAATAGCACAGAAATCTGGATACCCGGTGTCAGATACATAATGACCAAAATGCCGGTGAGGAACAGCAAGCACAGGTAGTTGCTGAACGGATACCAGAAGGCTTTGAACTGTGGGATCACGCCTTGGCGGTTTTTAGCGGCACGGAATTTAAGGTGCGCAAGGCTAATCATCGCCCAGTTGATCACCAGCGCCGATACTACCAGTGCCATTAGTAATTCGAAGGCTCGGCCTGGGATCAGATAGTTAATCAGCACGCAGAAAGCGGTGGCAAATGCAGAGACGGCGATAGCAATAACAGGTACCCCGCGACCATCGACTTTTAGCAGCATTTTCGGGCCGTTGCCTTGTTTGGCTAAACCAAACAACATGCGGCTGTTACAGTAAACACAACTGTTATAGACCGACAATGCTGCTGTCAGTACCACGATATTCAATACAGTTGCGACCACATTGCTGTTCAGTGCATGGAAGATCAGTACAAATGGACTACCGCCTTCGACCACTTTTCCCCACGGGTAGAGTGATAATAAGATTGCCAGAGAACCAATATAGAACAGCAAGATACGGTAGATAACCTGATTGGTTGCTTTGGGGATGCTTTGGGCTGGGTTTTCGGCTTCTGCAGCGGTAATCCCGACTAACTCAAGGCCACCGAAGGAGAACATGATCACCGCCATTGCCATAACCAAGCCCATGACACCGTTAGGGAAGAAGCCGCCTTGTGCCCACAAGTTAGTCACAGTGGCTTCCGGACCGCCTTGCCCGCTAAGTAGTAACCATCCACCGAACAGAATCATTGCAATGATAGCGACCACTTTAATGATGGCGAACCAAAACTCCATTTCACCATACACTTTGACATTTGCCAGGTTGATGGCATTGATAGCTAAGAAGAATACTGCCGCTGACACCCATGTTGGGATCTCCGGCCACCAATATTGTACATAGATACCTACGGCGGTCAGTTCGGCCATCGCCACTAACACATACAGTACCCAGTAGTTCCAACCGGAAGCGAAACCGGCAAAGTTCCCCCAATATTTGTAAGCAAAGTGGCTAAAAGAACCCGCGACTGGTTCTTCGACTACCATTTCTCCTAACTGGCGCATAATCAGAAACGCGATAAAGCCGCCGATTGCATACCCCAGTAGCACTGAAGGCCCCGCCATTTGAATGGTTTGCGCGATACCAAGGAATAATCCGGTACCAATTGCGCCACCTAAGGCAATAAGCTGTATGTGGCGGTTTTTAAGCCCCCGCTTTAGCTCTGCACCTTCCTGTTGAACACTCATTGTTGCATCCTCTGTCGTTGTCACTTTTAGCGGGCAAACCCGTCATCTTTCAAACTGCAAATATATTGGCTGTACTCGTTACTCAGCCCATCCTTGGAATAATCTGTTACCGCCTTCCCGCAACTTGAAATCTATTGGGTATAAATAGGTGCCGTTTGCTATGCGTAAGGTTTTGATTACATTATTTGTATTATTTTGTTTACGGTGGCTTTTCTGGGAATTTTCTCTTTAGGCTACCGTTTAAAAGAGAATAGTGGTAGGCGAGAATTATTGCATCTGCTTTTTATTTTAATCGGTGAAGTTTTAGCCAAAACAGCAAGAAAAATGTTGATGCGTGATCAAGCTGTTGTTTTGAGGAAAAGCAGGAATGTGCTTTTTTGGGTTGAAAAGCCACCAGTAAGCCATTTTTATAATGGTCATACCAGTTTTAAGGCGAGAGACCGAGGGATACAGACTTTTCTT
>NZ_JAZGQE010000001.1:0-79934 GCF_048593885.1 Yersinia sp. 1252 StPb PI
GCAGGGGTGTTAGCTGCACTCACTTACCCGAATCACTTACTTATGTAAGCTCATCGGGATGCGTTTGCTGGCTGCCTACCTGCTACTCCAATGACTTTGGGGATTTGCTGCGGCCTTGAAGTAGCAGGGGTGTTAGCTGCACTCACTTACCCGAATCACTTACTTATGTAAGCTCATCGGGATGCGTTTGCTGGCTGCCTGGCTGCTACTCCAATGACTTTGGGGATTTGCTGCGGCCTTGAAGTAGCAGGGGTGTTAGCTGCGCTCACTTACCCGAATCACTGACTGCCCGTTGACCTTAAAATAAATAGACTCATCAGGATGCGTTTGCTGGCTGCCTGGCTGCTACTCCAATGACTTTGAGGATTTGTTGCGGCCTTGCAGTAGCAGGGGTAGCTGCGTTTACACCCCTGCTGTTTCAATAACTTTGGGTATATACTTTGCCCGGCGCTGGTAAAAGCGCCACATTGCTGTTTTAATCGGCACTTGAACCAAAAAATGATTTTTTTGCTTTTAGGGGCTTGCGGCAAAACGGATTTCTCGTATAATGCGCACCCCGTACCGATGAAGAATTCGCAAACATGCGCAGACCGATTTAGTACGAGTTATGTGTAGAAAAAGTTGTAAAAAGTAAGACGGCACCAAGCGGGAATAGCTCAGTTGGTAGAGCACGACCTTGCCAAGGTCGGGGTCGCGAGTTCGAGTCTCGTTTCCCGCTCCAATCTTTAACCATAAAGATAGTGACCGGCAGTACAGCAGCTTTAGTTCAGAAGTCAGAAATAGAAGTGATACGTTATTATGACGTATGGCAGCGACGCGGGAATAGCTCAGTTGGTAGAGCACGACCTTGCCAAGGTCGGGGTCGCGAGTTCGAGTCTCGTTTCCCGCTCCAAAATTTATTTCTGAATAAGTAGTAAATATCAAATGCTGTCACATACAGCAGGGTGCAAAAGCATCTCAATGCGGGAATAGCTCAGTTGGTAGAGCACGACCTTGCCAAGGTCGGGGTCGCGAGTTCGAGTCTCGTTTCCCGCTCCAAAATTTTTATTCAATTCTATTATTTTTATCCACAGCTACATAACGCGCCATGCCGCGTTGTACATACAATGTATTAACTTCGTCAACAGACTTATCCACAGATTCTGCTCTTTTTATATCCAGCTCATATTTTATCCACTGCGTAACCCTCTTTCATATCTCTTTGATTTATCGATATATATTTTTCTGTGAAAACGTTATACCGATCACTTGCGCTTTTTTTCGCACTTGATTGCCAAGGTGTTTTTATTTTTATGCACAGGAAAACTCCGAGTTCATTCATTATAAAAATACATAAAAAAAAGCCATACCAAACAGCATATAGTTTCAGGTAAAGGGGGATATCAGGCATCCCGTGGTAGGCCTTTCTCAATAGCCCGCACCAGCCTTTTTTTCTGTGGCGATTGAACAGCCACAGTCAGTGTAGACCGTCTTTTCAATTGTTGTGAGATTGACCACTCAATATGTTCATCTAGCATTGGATCAATCCCGCGGCGCGCTTCCAGTGCCAATACGATACTGTCGAGATAGGGGGCATTGCCCAGTGCTACCGAGATATTACGTAGCCAGCGTAGGTGACCAATGCGGCGGATGGCGGAACCCTCCGTAACCCGCAAAAATTTCTCTTCATTCCAGGCAAATAAATCCAATAACTGTGGCGTGTGTAGCACGGCGCGTGGGCTGAAATCTTCCTCATCAGTTAATTGTGAGAAGCGGTTCCAGGGGCAGATAAGCTGACAATCATCACAGCCATAAATACGATTTCCCATTAGTGGACGAAATTCTTCTGGTATCGCCCCTTCAAGTTCAATGGTCAGGTAGGAGATACAGCGGCGAGCATCAACGGTATAGGGTGCAACGATAGCGCCGGTCGGGCAGGTGGTGATACAGGCAACGCAACGGCCACATTGCTCCTCTTGCGGCTTATCTATAGGCAGCGGCAGATCAATTAGTAATTCGCCAAGAAAGAACCAGGAACCCGCATCACGATTTAAAATCAGTGAGTGCTTACCAACCCAGCCAATTCCTGCTTTTGCAGCCAATGACCGCTCCATAATGGGGGCAGAATCGACAAATGGGCGGAAATTGATGTCACCGTGAGCCTGCTCCAGACAGTAACTCTGAATCATATCGCCCAATCTTTTCAGCCGCTGGCGCAGCAATTTATGATAATCACGGCCCAGCGCATAGCGACTGACATAACCTAACTCAGCATTGTTCAATGTGCTGGCAAATGCAGCCTTGGCAGGGAGATAATTCATCCGCACGCTAATCACCCGTAAGGTTCCGGGTAATAATTCATGGGGCCGCGCGCGCAGCATACCGTGGCGAGCCATCCAGGCCATCTCGCCATGATATTGTTTATCAAGCCAAGTTTGTAACCGCGGTTCTTCCGCAGACAAATCCGTATCGCAGATACCGACTTGCTGGAAACCTAGCGATTGCCCCCATTGCTTGATATGTTGGGCTAATTGATTCAGATCGAGGGGGTGTGCCATGACGGACCATAGTAAGAAACAAATCGGTGTCAGCTTACCACACTCTGTTTTTTCTGCGGACTGGGTACGCCAGAACGAGGCTGTGGCCGCGGCACACTTTTCTCTAACGTTGTTTGATCTGATGGTCAGAGCGGGCGATGCGGCCTTTGAACTGGCGCGTAAACAGTACCCAGCGGCGCGTCACTGGTTGATATTATGTGGCCACGGTAATAATGGTGGCGATGGTTATATCGTTGCGAATCGGGCATTAGCCGCCGGGCTGAATGTTACGCTTATTGCCTGCCCCGGCAATCGGCCATTACCCGCACAAGCGCATCAGGCGCAATCCCAATGGCTGGCGGCAGGTGGCATAATTCATCAACCTGAGACACCGTGGCCACAACATGTTGATTTGATTATTGATGCATTGTTGGGTATTGGCCTGCGAGCGGCACCGCAAGGCGCTTATGCTACGCTGATTGACACCGCGAATCGCCATCGGGCCGCAAAGATTGCCTTGGATATTCCTTCTGGACTCAGTGCCGATAGCGGTGCTGCTCCCGGATCTGTTATTCGCGCAGACCACACCCTGACTTTTGTCGCGCTGAAACCAGGTTTGCTCACCGGTCAGGCCCGTGATTGGGTGGGGCATTTACACTGCAATGACTTGGGGCTGACAGCATGGCTGCTCACTCAACCGCTACAAATTGAGCGAATGACCGCAGATCACCTACCGCAATGGCTACAGCCACGCCGCCCTTGTGCTCATAAAGGGGAACATGGCCGATTGTTGCTGGTGGGCGGAGATAAAGGGCTGGGAGGTGCGATTCGCATGGCTGGTGAAGCCGCTCTGCGCAGTGGGGCTGGCTTGGTGCGAGTGCTCACTCACATTGAGCATGTGGCACCGATTCTGGCGGCAAGGCCCGAGTTGATGGTACAAGAGTTAACGCCGGAAACTCTTGAGCAAGGTATTGGCTGGGCTGATGTCCTGGTTGTCGGCCCGGGGTTAGGGCAGTCCGATTGGGGCCGGAATGCTCTGAATTTATTGCAACAAAGTGATAAACCAGCATTATGGGACGCAGATGCGCTCAACTTGCTGGCATTAAATCCACATAGGCGTCAGAATCGGGTATTGACCCCACATCCAGGGGAAGCTGCTCGTCTGCTTGGTTGTCGCGTCGCTGATATTGAGAGTGACCGCTTACTTTCGGCCCGAAACATCGTTAAACAATATGGTGGTGTGGTGGTATTGAAAGGTGCTGGTACCCTGATTGCCAGTGAGCAGGGCGAGATGGCGATTGCTGATGTTGGTAATGCAGGGATGGCCTCCGGCGGCATGGGGGATATTCTGTCCGGTATTATTGGTAGTTTGATAGCACAAAAGCTGGTGCTGTATGATGCTGCCTGTGCAGGTTGTGTCGTGCATGGCGTTGCCGCAGACAAACTGGCTGAAGTTCAAGGCACCCGGGGTTTACTGGCAACAGATTTACTGCCAGTTATTCCGAAGTACGTTAATCCTGAGTTAGCAAGATAGATATCACAGAATGAAAGAACTCGTTTTACCTCTGCCTGATGAGGCAGCGACCGTTGCATTAGGGGCTAGTTTGGCCCATGCCTTCAATGGTGCTAGCGTTATTTATCTGTTCGGTGACTTAGGTGCCGGAAAAACAACTTTCAGCCGCGGCTTCCTTCAGGCCCTTGGCCACATTGGTCATGTTAAAAGCCCTACTTATACCTTGGTTGAACCTTATGCATTAACTCCAAGACCGGTTTACCATTTTGACCTATATCGTCTGGCGGATCCTGAGGAGCTGGAGTTTATGGGTATTCGTGATTATTTCGATGAGCGGGCAATTTGCCTGGTGGAATGGCCACAGCAAGGTGAGGGGTTCTTACCTCGGGCCGATATAGAGTTACATTTGGCGTATCAGGCTGAAGGGCGTGAAGCCCGTCTGGTTGCCCTTTCTGATGCGGGTGCGGATGTATTGCGCCGTTTAGCTGCTGTGCAAGGATAATTTGATAATGATGCATAGCTTGATGCTAATAAATCGCTGCCAACGATCGTTTACCGCAGTCATGCTGGTTATGGTGAGTTTATTAAGCCTACCTTCCGCCTTGGCTATGAAACTCACCGATATTAAGGTGAACAATGGCCCGACGGAAAGCCGGGTGACGCTCAGTTTTGATGGCAAACCGATTTATGCCTTTTTCTCGTTGAGTTCGCCTGAGCGAGTGGTGTTGGATGTCCGCCAAAGCGGTAATCTCTCTGGTTTGCCCTTGGAGTTCAGTGGACAGAATCTGCTGAAAAGAATTCGCTCCAGCACCCCGAAAGATGAGCAAAGCACCCGTCTGGTGCTGGAATTGACGCAAAAAGTTAAAACCCGCGCGGTGACACAGCAGTCGGGCAGTAACTACACGGTGGTCATTACCATGACCGCAGCCGCCCCTGCTCGTCAGGTACAAACCACGTTAAGTCCAAACAATACGTTAAGTCCAAACAGTAGACCACTCAGCCAAACCAATACCCCTAGCCCGAATGCTGGGCGTTTGACGCCGCCGGTCAATAACGTGAATACGGCACCGCGCGTGACCAGTTCAAACACCACATCGGAGGCTAAAAACCCGTTTAACAATAAGCCGACCGTGGTTGTCAGCAGTGATACCGTCACCACCAATACCGCCCGCCCGATTAAAGCCAGCCGTGTTGCTAATAGTGATCGTGTAGTGGTGGCAATCGATGCCGGTCACGGTGGGCAAGACCCAGGTGCAATCGGGCAAAATGGCCTGAAAGAGAAGAATGTCACGATTGCCATCGCCCGCCGACTTGAAGCATTGCTTAATAGCGACCCGATGTTTAAACCGGTTTTAACCCGCAATGGCGATTACTTCATTTCGGTGATGGGCCGTTCGGATGTGGCCCGTAAGCAGGGGGCTAACGTGCTGGTTTCTATTCATGCGGATGCGGCGCCTAACCGCAGTGCTACTGGGGCTTCGGTCTGGGTTCTGTCAAATCGCCGTGCTAACAGTGAAATGGGTAACTGGCTGGAACAGCATGAGAAACAATCTGAATTGCTCGGTGGTGCAGGTGACGTGTTGGCGAATACCGCGTCAGACCCCTATTTGAGTCAGGCAGTATTGGATCTCCAATTCGGCCACTCCCAGCGGGTGGGCTATGATGTAGCGACTAAGGTGCTGCGTGAGCTACAAACAGTAGGTGACATTCATAAACGTCGGCCTGAACACGCCAGTCTTGGGGTGTTACGTTCACCGGATATTCCATCGTTATTAGTGGAAACCGGCTTTATCAGTAATAGTACGGAGGAGCGGCTGCTTGGCAGTAGCGCGTATCAGGAGAAGATTGCTCAGGCCATTTATAAAGGCTTGCGCAGTTATTTCCTTGCGCATCCGCTACAAGCCGACCCAAAGGTCGAAAACCGTCCGCTAATAGAAACAGCGGCGGTTGATTCTTCAGTACAGCGTTCAAGTGTTAATCAGCCAGAACCGATTGTCAGCAATGCGCAAAGCGGCAGAGTCTCTGCCGTCAAGCCTGTGGCGACAGGGAAAAGCCAAATCCATAAAGTACAACGTGGTGAAACCTTATCCGGCATTGCGAGCCAATACGGTGTCAGCATGGCGCTATTGCGGCAAAACAATACGCTGAAAAATGATGTGGTGTGGGTGGGCCAGCGTTTGAAAGTGCCGGCATCGGGCAGCACGGTAAAGGCTGCGGCACCAAAAACCCAAACAATTGCTAAAACAAAACAGTAAAACATCAGGTAAAACGTGGTGATACGCTATCAGCCATTGCGGCCAGATATGGCGTGTCGATGAGTGAGATTGAGCGGGCGAACAAGATAAAGTCAGGTAATGTCCAGCTAGGGCAAACCCTCACGATCCCACAATCGTAAGCGAAAGGAACTGCTATGCCGATTCATATTCTGCCACCACAGCTTGCTAACCAAATTGCCGCCGGTGAAGTGGTAGAGCGGCCTGCGTCGGTGGTTAAAGAGTTGGTAGAAAACAGTCTGGATGCAGGAGCCACCCGGATTGATATCGATATTGAACGGGGTGGCGCCAAACTGATTCGTATCCGCGATAATGGCTGCGGCATCGGCAAAGACGATTTATCACTGGCGCTGGCGCGCCATGCCACCAGTAAGATAAGTTCGCTAGAAGATCTGGAAGCTATCCTCAGCATGGGCTTTCGTGGCGAAGCACTGGCCAGTATCAGTTCAGTCTCACGTCTGATTCTGACTTCCCGCACTGCCGAACAAAATGAAGCCTGGCAGGCTTATGCGGAAGGGCGTGATATGGCCGTCACTATCAAGCCAGCGGCGCATCCGGTGGGGAGTACTCTTGAAGTGCTGGATCTGTTTTATAACACGCCAGCGCGCCGCAAATTTATGCGCACTGAAAAAACCGAGTTCGGTCATATTGATGAAGTGGTGCGGCGCATTGCGCTGGCGCGCTTTGATGTGGCGATAAACCTGAGTCATAACGGTAAGTTAATGCGTCAGTACCGCGCAGCCCCTGACCCTTCACAGCACGAGCGTCGGCTGGCGAGCATCTGTGGCCCGGCGTTTTTGCAGCATGCACTGGCCATTTCCTGGCAACATGGTGATTTGACTATTCGTGGTTGGGTGGCTGATCCTGCCGCCAGTCGTACACTCAGTGAAATGCAGTATTGTTACGTCAATAATCGCATGATGCGTGATCGGTTGATTAATCACGCTATCCGTCAGGCCTATCAAGATTTACTCAAAGATGACCAACAACCCGCTTATGTTTTGTATCTGGATATTGATCCGCATCAGGTGGATGTAAATGTGCATCCGGCGAAACATGAGGTGCGTTTCCATCAGGCGCGGTTGGTACATGACTTTATTTATCAGGCTGTTACCACTGTTTTACAGCAGACTGCCTCGCCAGTGCTAAATATCAATGAAGATGGTGAAGAGATAGAAGCACCACGCTGGCAGCCGGAAAATCGTGTGGCGGCGGGGGGGAATAAATATGCGCAACCGGAGCCTGCAAAAGCGGCAGCGGCAGAACGGACACGGGTTTCAGATAAAGTATCGTCTTCAGAACCCACGCTAGCGGCAGCGCGGTCTCCTGCCCGTGAACAGGCAGCACCTGGTTATAGCACTGGGCAACCCTACCAAAAGCAGCAAGGCGAATTGTATCGTCAATTGGTGCAACCGGCCGCTGTGAGCCAAGCCATAGAACAGCCTGCATCGGTGCCAGCCCCGCGCTTTGCATCAGCAGATGAACCACTTCATGGCGATTATTACAGCTTTGGCCGAGTATTAACGGTATTCCCACCTTGCTATGCTTTGATTGAATATAAGCAAGGTGTGGCATTATTGGCACTGACTGTTGCCGAGCGCTGGCTGAAACAAGCTCAACTGAATCCGCCAGCCGAGGGTTTACGCCCTCAGCCATTACTTATTCCATTAAAACTGACATTAGATAAGAATGAGGCCGCAGCCTGTCTGCGCCATCAGAACTTATTGGTTACTATGGGGATAGAATTGACTGTTGAGCAGACAAGAGCCACTTTACGTGCGGTATCTTTACCATTACGCCAACAAAATTTACAAAAACTGATACCGGAACTGTTAGGCTATCTGTCGCAGCATGAAGAGATATCGCCAGATGTTCTGGCCACATGGATTGCCCGCCACCTTGGCAGCGAACATGAGGTTTGGAATATGTCTCAAGCGATACAGTTATTGACGGATGTGGAACGTCTTTGTCCGCAGTTGGTGCAATCACCGCCTGCTGGATTATTACAACCTATTGATATAAAGGCTGCATTGGCAACCCTAACACATGAATGATATTGAAAATCTAGACCGGCCACCGGCAATTTTTATTATGGGGCCAACCGCTTGTGGTAAAACAGCGCTCTCCATTGCGCTTCGTCAGCGGTTACCTGTGGAGTTAATCAGCGTCGATTCTGCCTTGATCTATCGTGGCATGGACATCGGCACCGCTAAACCTGGTGCTGAAGAACTGGCGTTAGCACCACACCGGCTGATTGATATCCGTGACCCGGCTGAATCCTACTCAGCCGCTGATTTCCGTAAAGATGCATTGAAAGAGATGGCCGATATTACCGCTGCCGGGCGAATTCCGCTGCTGGTGGGGGGGACCATGCTGTATTTTAAAGCGCTGTTGGAAGGATTATCTCCGTTGCCACCTGCAGACCCGCAAGTGCGCGAGCGTATTGAACAGCAGGCCGCTGAGCTGGGTTGGGAGGCATTGCATCAGCAATTGGCCAAGGTAGACCCGGTTGCAGCGGCGCGAATTCATCCTAATGATCCCCAACGGCTCTCTAGAGCACTGGAAGTTTTTTTTATTTCAGGTAAAACTTTAACGGAACTGACTAAAATTTCGGGTGAAACCTTACCCTATCGGGTTCACCAATTTGCGATTGCGCCTGTTAGCCGGGAACTGTTGCACCAGCGGATTGAATTACGTTTTCATCAGATGCTGGACGCAGGGTTTGAAACAGAGGCTAGGGCGCTTTTTGACCGCGGTGATTTGCATACGGATTTGCCTGCCATTCGTTGTGTGGGATACCGGCAGATGTGGTCTTATCTGTCCGGTGAGATTGATTACGACGAAATGGTTTACCGTGGAGTTTGTGCGACACGTCAACTGGCAAAGCGCCAAATGACTTGGTTACGGGGCTGGAGTTCAGTTCAGTGGCTCGACAGTGATAAGCCGGGAGAGGCTTTAGACTCTGTAATACAGGTTGTTAGTGCATAGGTTGAATGATTGTGTACAATTGATTAGTACTCAACGCGCGGATTTTTTTTACGCAGTTTATTTTCGAGCCGATAGGTTCTTAGTTAAAAACAACAAGCAAATAAGGAAAATATAGAATGGCTAAGGGGCAATCTTTGCAAGATCCGTTCCTGAACGCATTGCGTCGTGAACGGGTTCCGGTTTCTATTTATTTAGTGAATGGCATTAAACTGCAGGGCCAAGTTGAGTCTTTTGATCAGTTTGTCATTCTGTTAAAAAACACAGTCAGCCAGATGGTCTATAAACACGCCATCTCTACTGTAGTGCCTTCTCGCCCGGTTTCGCATCACAGCAATACGCCGAGTGGAAGCACCAATAATTATCATGGTAGTAATCCGTCTGCGCCGCAACAACCGCAGCAGGATAGCGATGACGCTGAATAAAGCGCATTGCTGGTCGACCATGACGGGGAACATAAACAACGGATTCGGGTTTATGTTCTCCGCACTAGCGGTTTTAATCCGTTTGAGAGGTTGCACGTTTGTTTGACCGCTATGAAGCCGGTGAGCAGGCCGTACTGGTTCATATCTATTTCTCGCAAGACAAAAACTCAGAAGATCTGCGTGAATTTGAAGCGCTGGTATCTTCTGCGGGCGTAGAAGCTTTGCAAATTGTGACGGGTAGTCGCAAAGCACCGCACCCTAAGTATTTTGTCGGTGAAGGAAAGGCCGAAGAAATTGCTGACGCGGTGAAAGCCAGTGGCGCGTCTGTTGTCTTGTTTGATCATGCCCTTTCTGCAGCGCAAGAGCGAAACCTTGAGCGTTTGTGTGAGTGTCGGGTCATTGATCGTACTGGACTAATCTTAGATATTTTTGCCCAACGGGCCCGTACCCACGAAGGTAAATTACAGGTCGAATTAGCGCAATTACGCCATATTGCGACCCGTTTGGTACGTGGCTGGACGCATCTTGAGCGTCAAAAGGGGGGGATTGGCCTAAGAGGGCCAGGTGAAACCCAGTTGGAGACCGACCGCCGTTTGTTACGTGACCGTATCAGCTTGATTTTGAGCCGTTTGGAGCGGGTGGCAAAGCAGCGTGAGCAGGGGCGACGTGCGCGTACCCGTGCTGAAATTCCGACAGTATCTTTGGTGGGATATACCAACGCCGGTAAATCCAGCCTGTTTAACAAAATTACGGCAGCTGATGTTTATGCGGCTGACCAATTATTTGCCACGCTGGATCCTACTTTACGCCGTATTAATGTGGCGGATGTGGGCGATACAGTGTTGGCGGATACGGTAGGTTTTATCCGGCATTTGCCGCATGATTTGGTCGCTGCTTTTAAAGCGACATTACAAGAAACACGGCAAGCCTCATTACTGTTACACATTATTGATGCAGCAGACCCTCGGGTAACCGAGAATATGGCCGCAGTTGATTCTGTTTTGGCAGAAATCGAAGCGGATGAAATACCTACATTATTAGTAATGAATAAAATTGATTTGTTGGATGATTTTGTCCCGCGAATTGATCGCAACGAAGACAATCTGCCAGTCAGAGTTTGGCTTTCGGCCCAAACCGGCGCAGGGATCTCGTTGCTCTTTCAAGCGTTGACGGAGCGTCTTTCAGGTGAGATCGCACACTTTGAATTACGTTTGCCACCTCAGGCAGGTCGTCTACGTAGCCGTTTTTACCAGCTTCAGGCAATTGAAAAAGAGTGGATAGACGAGGACGGAAACGTCGGTATGGTGGTCAGAATGCCTATCGTTGATTGGCGTCGTCTCTGTAAACAAGAGCAAGATTTGGTCAGTTATATTATTAATTAGTCGGTGCGACTAATTAGTTGATTACCTGATCTTTTTTGTGAGATTAAGAGCCAGCTTCTTTGGCATGTGCTCTTGGCCTGAAGAAAACCAATCATAGAAGAATGGAGCTAAAACATGGCGTGGAATCAGCCCGGTAATAACGGACAGGACCGCGATCCGTGGGGGAGCAGCAATAATAATGGCGGCAACTCTGGCGGAAATAACAATAATAAAGGTGGTCGTGACCAAGGGCCGCCTGATCTGGATGATATCTTTCGAAAACTGAGCAAAAAACTGAGTAGCCTCGGTGGTAAAGGTGGCGGCAGCGGCAATGATAACAGTGGTACGACAAGAGGCCCTGGTTTCAGTGGCCGGATTGTGGGCATTGCTGTGGTTGCTGTGGTGGTTATCTGGGCGGCAAGTGGTTTCTATACAATTAAAGAAGCCGAGCGCGGTGTCGTTACTCGCTTGGGTAAATTAAGCCACATTGTGCAGCCTGGTTTGAACTGGAAACCGACCTTTATCGATGAAGTAACGCCCGTTAACGTTGAATCGGTACGTGAATTGGCAGCGTCCGGCGTGATGCTGACTTCTGATGAGAACGTGGTTCGCGTCGAAATGAACGTGCAGTACCGTGTGACTGATCCGGCCGCTTATCTGTTTAGCGTGACTAACCCGGACGACAGCTTGCGTCAGGCAACTGACAGTGCAGTACGTGGTGTTATTGGTAAATACACCATGGACAAAATCCTCACCGAAGGCCGTACCATCGTTCGTAGCGATACTCAACGTGTACTGGAAGAAACTATTCGTCCATACAATATGGGTATAACGCTGCTGGACGTTAACTTCCAGGCGGCGCGTCCACCAGAAGAAGTTAAAGCGGCATTTGATGATGCGATTGCAGCCCGTGAAAACGAACAACAGTATATTCGTGAAGCGGAAGCTTACACCAACGAAGTCCAACCACGGGCGAATGGTCAGGCGCAGCGTCTGTTAGAAGATGCGCGTGCTTATGCCGCACGTAAAGTGTTGGAAGCACAAGGTGAAGTCGCAGGTTTTGCTAAGTTGTTGCCTGAGTATAAGGCGGCACCAGAAATTACCCGTGAGCGCCTATACATCGAAACGATGGAGAAGGTCCTCGGTCATACCCGCAAAGTACTGGCGAGTGATAAGGGTAATAGTCTGATGGTGTTACCACTGGACCAAATGCTGCGCGGCCAAGGTGCAGATAAGGCAGCGGATGGCAATAAAGACACAAGCCTGATTCGTCTGAATCCGCCTTCTTCTGCTAATAGCAGTCAAGAGTCTGGTGCAAGCAACGCCAATACCAGCTCAACCAGTGGCTCTATCATGGATCAGCGCCGGGCGAATGCTCAGCGTGATACTTCCACTCGCGTAGGGAGAGAATAACCAATGCGTAAGTCTTTTTTACTTATCGTCGTTGTGGTGTTAATCGCACTCTACGCTTCTCTGTTTGTGGTACAGGAAGGCCAGCGCGGCATCGTGCTACGCTTTGGCAAGGTATTACGTGATAGTGATAACAAGCCGCTGGTGTATGCGCCGGGCTTGCACTTCAAGATACCGTTTATCGAAACAGTGAAAAGGTTGGATGCCCGTATTCAAACCATGGACAACCAGGCTGACCGTTTCGTTACCAACGAGAAGAAAGACCTGATTGTTGACTCCTATTTGAAATGGCGTATCAGCGATTTCAGTCGTTACTATCTGGCCACCGGTGGTGGTGATGTTTCTCAGGCCGAAGTGCTGCTGAAACGTAAGTTTAGTGACCGTTTGCGTTCTGAAATTGGTCGTTTGAACGTGCGTGACATCGTTACTGACTCACGTGGGCGTTTGACTTCAGATGTCCGTGATGCGCTGAACACCGGTAGTGTGGGTGATGAAGCTGTGACCACCGAAGCTGATGATGCAATTGCCTCTGCGGCAGCCCGTGTTGAGCAGGAAACCCGTGGCAAACAGCCTGCGGTTAACCCTAACAGTATGGCGGCGCTAGGGATTGAGGTTGTTGACGTGCGAATCAAGCAGATCAACTTACCGGCTGAAGTGTCTGATGCTATCTTCCAACGTATGCGTGCTGAGCGTGAAGCGGTAGCCCGTCGTCATCGTTCACAAGGTCAGGAAGAAGCAGAGAAGTTGCGTGCAACAGCTGACTATGAAGTAACACGTACACTGGCAGAAGCAGAACGTCAGGCGCGTATTACTCGTGGTGGCGGTGATGCAGAAGCAGCTCGTCTGTTTGCTGACGCATTCAGTAAAGACCCAGACTTCTATGCCTTCATTCGTAGCTTGCGTGCGTATGAAAACAGCTTCAACAGCGGCAATGATGTGATGGTTCTGAGCCCGGATAGCGATTTCTTCCGTTATATGAGGTCGCCGGATAACTCCAGCAAACGTCCATAACGGCTGTCGTTACAGCTCGTCTTGACCGTAACAGTAAGGCCCGTTAACGCGGGCCTTTTACATGAGTTAACCTGTTGAAATAAATGGATTTTATTTTGACGCTATCCACATAGCATCCACCCAGCCTCGCTTGCGGGGCTTTTTATTGCCTGATTGTAAGCGCGTAAAGTGCGGGAGTTGTATTTTACCTGGTGGCCGTTCTGGCTGCTGTTGTTGGTTTTTTGTCCGAGATCAAAGTGAGTTTCTCACCCGTTTTTACAGTATCAAAATTTCCCCTCAACTTTGCGCAATCCCTTGCGGCGTCTGGCTTAGCGCGTGATTACGTTTATTCTTGTAAATGCCTGCCGCTTTGCGTTTGATCGGACGTAAAATATAAATTCCCTTTAAAATCATAATGTTGAATTTATTAGATCATATCGAGATCATTCTCTTTACTGTAATTCACTGAAATATATATCACTCGTTACAGCTTGCGATCCATGCGAGATCCTTAGGACTGGCGCGGCCTGGCGTAGGCGTTTGTAGAGTTACCAAACTGTAATAAGTTCGCCAAATATTTTGTGCAGGCGTGGTGGGCGTGTGCGTTTTACCTCCCCTTTCTTTTACGTGACTGGATTTACCTCGCATGTTTCATGGGTGGCTCATGGCGCGATTATCTTGTTTGAATCTGAATCGTGAGGTGCATTAAAGGATGTGTGCCGTGGTGTGGCTCTCAGCGCGTTATGTACGATGCGTGCCGGCCTTGCTGTGCGGGCAATGTGAAATATTCCTGTAATTCTTACGGGGATATTACGTAATTTTATTACTGTTCGGGGGATGTTGGGAGCACTGAAGCACAGACGGTTATGTCTGTGCTCTATGGAGGTTAGGCAATGAAGGGGCCGTACTTGGTAGTAAGGGCTTGAGTGCGGTTGGCTGTGGCGGTGAAATCGCCGGCATTCAGTGGCCCACCGGTGTTGATGTGGGTATGGCTAGCGGTCTGCTGTGCCAGGGTTTGGATCACGTCCAGCGTATCAGTAAGCAACGTCAGCACGTTGATATCATCGGTACCTAGGCGCACGGAGGGTGCGATAAGTTCCTGCGCGGCGGCAACACTGCGACGAATGCCGGCGATTTTCTCCGTAAGCGCACCGCCAACATCGGTCGTTTGGTTCTGGCCAACTTTGGTATTTTGATTCTGGCCAACATCGTCAGTTCTGTCTTTGCCAACTTTGGTCACCATGTTGGCCGATGTGCCTATCGAATAATCACCCTCGGCAAGTTGCACCACCTGGCCGGCCATCAGGGTTTTAGTTCCCAGTACCGTGGTGCTATCGTTGGCTTTTACCGTGGTGTTGCGGGTCGTAGTGGTGCGGCTTTCCTCGTCACTGGTCACGCTGCGCCGGCTGCTGGTTTCTTCTATCGCCTGGTCGGTATCACGCTGCCAACTGCCGTCAACCGTCACGCGCTGACTGACGCCGGCGCGCTGCTGTTGCAACTGTTCGCCCGGCTTGACTGCTGGCAGTGATAGCCCCTCAGACAGTATTTGCCGGATCATCGGCTTATCTGGCCGGCCATCAGCAAAACCAATTTCTACCAGCGTTCCCTCTGGCGGGAACTGGAACATACCGCCCTCACTGCCAGCCATCGGAATGGGAAGCGGTACCGCGTTATATTCCTGCGCGCCGGCTGCGGCGTTGCCGTTCTCGTCCAGCAATTGAACATTAACCGCATAGCGAGGCCGGAAGGGGTCGGACGGGTCGCCCAGCTCGGCGGCATCGGTCGGACTCATTACCCGCGCGCGGCGAGGCAAATGTAAACCCGCACCCAATTCTGGATACAGCTTTTCAATCTGGCGCTGTTCCGGGGATTTCTGCGCCGGCTGGCCCTGGCTGTTTAACGGCGTCCAGTTCAATGTCATGGTGTCGTCACTTACATCCACCTTGGTGATGCGCCGGCCATTAACAATCACCCCCGGACGGATTGCTGGGATAAGTGGCAAGGTAAGGCTATTCCCGCCGCCGCCGCCCTGGGCGAATTCCTGTGGAACATCGACCGGCGTTTGTGCAAAACGAGAGTCGGCATAGCTGCCAACGTAAACCGTGCCATCGGGCAACTGATACCAGACAAAATCCGGGATACTGAACGCGCGCCCCAGGTTAAGTAAAAGTTGGTTACCGCTGCCATTATGCTGAAAATGGGGGATCGGGGTGTCGGTGTAAGCTGTGTTTTCTGGTAACACAAAACGCATGGCAGTTGATTTGCCGACCGCGTCGGTAACATCGCGCAAAGTCGGGTGTTGTAATGAACACGGCCAAGAACGCTCGAACACGCCGACCAGCTCCCGCACCATTAACCGCTGCGCGCCATTTTCAGCCGGCGCGCTACGCTCCACAAACCCGGTTAGCCAGCGGAATATCGAGGCGTTATTGCCCAAATCCAGCCGCACCAATTTACCGTTACAATCATGGTCAGTTAGCGCAGTAACAAACCCCAGGCCGCACCCATTCAATGAGAGCGAAAGATTTAAGTTATTGGCGGGGATAACATCATCGCCAATACGCAACGTGACAACGGATTTCATGCGCTACCTCCTGCCGGGCCTATGGTGTTATCAATTTTTTGCAGTACACTTTCAAACCATGAGCGGCTTTCCGCTGTCTCGCCCTCTGACGCGGTCGCGGTACCGCCTGCGGTCTGGATAGTGGCATTTTCCCCGCCTTTGCTGGCTTGTTGGGCCTTACGTTCGGCCACACTGGAAAACTCAGTCAGGGTAAAATTAACCAGCCACGCCATAGCATTTGTTTGTTCGGCGGCATCCACGCCACTGGTAAAAGTGGCTTCCCGGAACTTCACCGCCTGGGCCAGGGAGTGCGCGACACGATAGCGCTTCTTACTGCCATCTGCGTTCTTGGCTTCGGCCAGGCTATAAATACGCGCCAACATAGCGGCATCCGTATATCGGATTACCCCGGATACCCGCAACTCTTTGCCTTTGGTGCCTTGCTCTGATTTGTTGGTACTGCTGGCCTGGCCGCTCTGGTCTTTGTCCTGTATGGGCATCGTCAACGTAACCAGAATGTTTCTTAATAAAATCGCCTCGCCATCGAGCGCCAGCATCACAATATCAGCCATGATTTACCACCATTGCACGCAGTGGGGCCAAATCCGCGCCCACAAACAGTAACGCCAAGCTAAAAATGACCTGGCTGTCGGGAATGTCTTTTTTCATCTCGGCGATAGCCGTTTGTGTGTTGCCCTCCACCGAAAGCGCCCAAATTGGCACACTCGCCCCTTGTAATTGTTCCAGGCTATTTTTTGCACCGGTCAGCAATGCGGCGCGCTGTTGTTTGAATGCTGCCAGGGCGGTACCGATAGCCTCGCTACTGCTGCCAGCGGCGGTATCGCTGATCGCTTTTTGCAAGGCTTGCGCACCGGATGCCATGCGCGTGGTGGCAACCGATAGCGGCGCACTGGCTGGCAAACCACCCGGACGCGCGGGGATTTGCATTTTGCTAGCATCCAAGCTTAACGCCGCTTTTGCTCGGCGCTGAACTTGGGTCAATGCCGGTATCGGGAATACCTCGCCGGCGGCGGTCAGCAGGGTAATAAACTGGCCCAATGATTTGGCGGTGATAAGAAATACCACCACATCCTGTTCGCTGTCTGCGCCGGCCAACCGGCTGGCGAGCACATCAATCGCATTGGCCGGACTCAGAAACGAGCCTGATTTTTCCGCTTGACCCACGCCAAACGCCCAGGGATGAGCGGCCACGGTTGAGCAATTGACCGGGGCCAGATTTTGGGGTATTCGTAACGTCGATTTATGCCACATATGACGCATCCGGCCAGACCGGCACCCGGTAACCCTGATTCACCGCTTCAATCAAAAGCCACTGTGGCGACGCTGGCAACTCAATCAATGGCCAGTTGGCCAAGGTTGGCCATGCGCGATAAATGGCGCGGGTGGTGGTTAACTCACTGCGCTGCACCTCGGTGAGTGGCTTATCATCAATGGAATAGTCACTCACCATTATTGGGTCTGTGGCCACAATAAAAGCATCACGGTAACGGCGGGCGGTGGCGGCCAGTTCATCAGCAGATAACGGTGGCGGTGGTGGAATATCAACCCATGCGGGTCGCCCATCGACTGAACCCTGTAATTTCCCGACAGGCGGCGTCTGTTTCCAGAATCCGTCGACTTCTTCGGCCGTAGCCAGAACAGCATCATAAGGCCAGTTTGTTTCGCTATAAGTACCGTCATCCTTCCATGCCGCGGGGATGAATGATTTAAGGGATGGTGAAAAATAAGCCGTAGTCATGGTTAGTGTCCCAGTGCAATTACAAATGCTGAATATGGCCCCGCAGTGCCGTTTAACCGTAGATGGAGGTTAGACAAGGTTAGCGGCGTCTGGTCAGATATATTATTAAATGAGATTGTGGGATAGTCAGCGCCAACAACACCCAACCGTTTGAACGTCCCCAATATGGCAAGCCGTGCGGTTGGGAAAGGTGTCGGATAAATCCACGTTGCGTCACCGCCACTGCCTGAAGTAACAGATGCCCATTGCAGGATTAACCCACCGGGTACATCAGGAAAGCGTATAAAGTCATTTTCAGAAAATGAACGCTTGCTGAACATGCTCATAACCGCTGCAACGCTGGGCAGCAGATTTTTTGCCGTCCCAGTTGCCATCTGTGCATTTGTCGCTACCCCTTGTTTTGATGCTTCCCCCAAGCCAAGGTTTAGGAGTGTTTGTGCAATAGCGGCTGGGCCTGCGGCTTTAATCTCGGACAATAATTTATCTATCATCAGATATTGTGCGTGCGGGTTCTCGGTCTGAACATGGTCACTCATTACCCCGACCACCGCGTCAGCAACCCTTTTGACTGCTTTCGGGGTCGCGGCCAGCGTTTCGCTATTGCTATCAGTGCCACTGTTTAGCTGGACAAAACCTTTTTCCGTTAGCGTGCCGTCAGGGTGATTACGGGATTTTTCATGTTGCGCCAGAGCGTCACTGGTTTCTTGTTCATTCAGTGAACCTTGCGGGCGCAAGTCGGTAATATTTCCGGCTGCATCGATACTGGCGACTGCAAACACATAGTGCATAAAGCCGGATTCGGTGTAGTTTGCCAGCGTTGGCGCAACGGTAATTTTAATGACCGCTTCCCATTGGCTGGTAATGTTGCCCTGCAAACTGACGTCAGCCCAAACCTTGGTCGCGGCGGCGGGTACCGTAATATTACGATTTGCGGGTAGGTCGGCTCGAATGCCGCCGATATAACCCGTACCCTTGGTCACAAAGAATTGTGCGCCTGTCTTGGCAACCAGATAACCCGTGTTAAAAAATGCGCCAGCCCCATAGTTATCAACGTTAATTAACCGCTGCATTTCATCAATGCCGGTCAATCGGGCGGTGAAATCAATTTGCCAGGTTTCCGCCGGTGTAGTGATGCCGGTTGCGGTCGCTGCGCCGTTGTATTCCATCAAAAATGAACGGGTCAAGACGTTACCTTGTTGGCCGGCTACGTTAGCAACTTTGCGCTGGGTCGGTGCGTGAACAATCATTGCCACTGTGCCGCTGGCCTTATTGACCAGCCCGATCCAGTTGAAATCAAAGTCACCCAATTCAGTACCCATAGTGACGGAATAAACCACCACATTATCATTGACCAGGCCAATTTTATTCACCGCCTGGCGGTGAACGATTTGCGCCACTGGCGGCAATGTTTCGGCGCGGTTAATGGGGACGGTATGATCCAGACCTGGCACATAGGCCAAGACAAATTCATCCAGCACCACGGTTTTACCCGCTGCGGCTTCCTGGGCTTTCCATTGTTCGAAAGCAAAAGTAATAGCAGTTTGTGACATTAGTTTTTCTCCATCAGCGACGCGCCAAAGGCGGCGGTTGTTGTCACTTCATTTGATACGGTGCTGGCGCTGTAACAGATATATTCACAACCCACATGGCCGGCGCGGATATACATATCAACAGGGGTGATTATTTCGTACTGATAACGGCGGCAGGTGCGGCCATACTGGCGAATGATATTCATCAGTAATTCACTGTTTTCAGCCACTTGGCTATCAGTGACACGCACCGTTATGACATCCCAATCAATATCGGGCTGGCGTTCTAACAGTTCGACATAGCCCACGCCCAGGCGGGCGAATATCGCAATAAACCCGGACACCGATCCCGCGTCTTTGGCATTGATAAAGGCAAAATGTACCCGCTTACGAAAGAGGGGGAGCGGTTCGCCAGGGAATCGGGTCACATCCCGCTGATACGCCAGCAGATTGAGTAACGGCACGACGCAGGTTAACGGGTCTGCCTGGTTAAGCGGCCACTTGATCCAGGTGTAAACCTTTTGCCAAAAGGCCAGGCAGGCGCGCATTAATTTGACCGGCTCGCCTTTGTTCAGCCATACCGGCAAGGTAAATGTGGGTAGCTTATCCATTGGCTTTCTCCAGCGTCAGAACGCCCAGGCGTGGCACAAATAACCCGCTGATAATGTCACCCCGCGAAAAAGCCAGCGATTCGATTTCAGCAAAGTGATCGTGCAATTCTTCCCCCAGGCGGGACATAGAAAAGCGGCTGTGCGGCCAGGTCTTTTGTACGGTGTAATCGGTGTTTTCCCGGAATGCACAGCCAATCAGATTGCGGATATTTGCCAGCAAGGCGTCGCTTTGCTCATCGTCTAAATTGCTGCTATCGAAAAAGTGAAGCGTCACGGTCAAGTCATGAATTTCTTCTGGCAACGGTAGACACAGCACATCGTCGCCGTGGCCGTGGTTGCCCTGGCTCATCACATAATCATTTACTGTGTCGATAAACGGCTGGCTGGCGATGCCGGAATCCAGCAATAAATAGACGTTGGCCGTTCCCGGCCCGCGCGGCGCATCGTGTAGGAAAAAAATTCGGTCAGTGGTCAGGCCGGCAATACCCGCAATCAACCCACGGTAAACCGCATCGATATGATACTGGCCCGGCAAATTAAATTGATTGCGCACCCGGTCACGCAAATCGTCGTCCAGCTCCTTATCAGCCCCCGGTGCGATTAACCAATTATCCTCGTTTACCGCACTGGCGATGCCATTGACCGCGACCGGTAGAATACGGAAATAGCCGGGTGCCAGGTTGTGGCCGCTGCCGGCTGATTCAGCATTGACCGCAATCAACGCCCCGGTTACACCAGCAGGTATAACGGTATCGGCCAATGTCATTAATTTATAAACGGTGCCGTTAATGCGTTCGGTCTGGATCACAGTGCCGGCGGGTACGGTAATTTCAGCGCTAACGCTATCTTTGGTAAAGCGGATTACGCCCTGGGCAAGGCTGGCATCTTTGCGGGACAAATTGACCGCCCAGGCAAACAGATCAACAAAAGTCCCGCTAGCGGTAGCCAGAAACAGGTTAGCCATAACGGTATTTACTAACGCGTCAATCAGCCACATGACTGGCGCGGTCACAATGGCTTTGATTAGCCGCCAGAACGGCGACATATTCGAGGTGTTGGTGACTAAATTTTCATCAGCCGCGACCTTTGCGAATTCCGCTTGTACCTGGCTTTCAGTCGTCGGCATGCCCTGATCGGCAAGAATGGCCTTATAGTCAGGATTAGGGCGATTATTCATAATAAGTCTCGCAGTGACAGTGGGCCGAAATCGTAGGTATCAGCGGTAATAAAATAATGCCCCTGGTCATCATCGGTAATCAGTACGGTACCCGGCACAATGCGGGTATCGGTTTCGGTCAACAGTTCCATTTGCAACAAGATATCGGTGCGCAATACCGGGCTACGCTCGGCAATCAGCAACTTAACCAGGCCGGACTCAATAATCCGATGTACGCAGTCCTGCGCAATGCTGATGCGGTTATCGCACAACAGCGGTTCATTACCGGATGAAAGCGTAAAATCACCGTCAGTGATTAGCAGGTCGATGTACAGTTGTTCACTCATCCGGCGGCAAGCTCCCTTGATTCCATGATGCTATCCAGCGTGGCCCCGTTCGGCGGGTAAATATTCACTTCGCCGATGGTGTTACCGGTGCGCACGGTACTGCTCTGGTTGCTGTTATTGGTGGTCAGGGTTTTGGCTATCCCGCCCTTGTTCATCGCCGGGCTGACCAAGCCCGCGGGCGCGGGGAGGGTGGCCGCTGGCGCGGCTGCGCCTCCCTCGTTCTGGCCGATAGGCTTAAGGTCGATATTCACGCCGGGGATTTTATTTAGCTTGCTGACAATCCAGTTGTAGGTCGCGCCGAAAGACTCTGTTAGGTAGTCCCACAGGCCACTGAACACATTGGCGATGGCGTCAACAAAACCGTTAAAGGCTTCTACAGGTGACAGGCCAGCAAAGAACCCAACCACCATTTCCCAGCCCAGGGTAATCGAGGCCCATACACCGGCGAACATCTCCCCGACCTGGCCGGCAATCTGCATAACCCACTGGAATGCGGCGCTGTCCAACAGTGCGGCTTTAAGCTGATCCCAATGGGAAATCACATACCAAACCCCCGCCGCCAGCGCGACAAGGCCAGCAATAATCAAAGTGATAGGGCTGGTCAATAACTGCATCCCAACGCCGGCTAACATAGTGGCGATACCGTAGGCGCGCATGGCAACCGTGCTGCTTATCAACATCATGCGAGTCGCAATGAGCGCGACGCGCAAGAATTTTAGTGCGCCGTTATAAATGACCGTGGCAAAGGTTGCTAACTGAATGGCGCGGGCTTTGAGGTTAATCGCCCACATCAGCCCGTGAACGGCGGCGGTTGTCAGCTTGATTATCCCCGTCCAGCCCATCATGATAAATTTCGATACCCCCATCACGACATTGGCGATTGCGCCGGCTGCGGCCATGCCAAGAGTTGCCAGTGCGAGGTAACCAATCCAGCGCGCAATGTTGGGAAACATTTCCAGCCACTTACCGAATTGCGTACCGGCGTTGATGGCGTAATCAGCCAGGGGGGATATGGCGGGGATAAGCTGCATACCCACGGCAATTCGAATACGCTTCCACACCTGATCAACACGCTCCCACATGTCGGCCATTTTTTTAGCCATTTCTATGGCTCTCTCTAAACCCTGAGTGTTCCCCATATCGCGCATATGTTTACGCAACTTATCCGCCTGGCCCCAGGTGGCGGTCAATGCCTGCGCACCCTCGCCAAAGGCTTTATTTAATACGGCTTGCGCCTTAACGTTGCCCTCAATGGTGTTACCGAATTTCGCCTGAAGTTTTTGCAGAATGTCGGGGAATTCCAGCATTTGGCCTTGGGCGTCGGTAAAGCTCAGGCCAAGCTGTTTGCCGCCCTCAATGGCGCTTTTCAGGAATGCGTCGTAAATCCCGCCGGCCTCGGTGCCTTTGGTCTGCTTGAGCATCCCCAGGACGGCGAGTTGTTCATCCATACCCGCCCCCATTTGGGTACCGGTTCCCTTGCTGGACTTGACCATTTCGCGGATTTCGTCAAGGTTTGCGCCAAAATTCTGCACCATGTACGCACCTTTTGACGCCATCATTTCGGCAAAGGGGATATTGCCCATTTCGCTTGCCGTGGTGCGGAAGTTATTTGCCATGTCAGCCATGTAATTAGCGGCCCCCTCGGCGCTGCCTTTGGTCGCTATGGCAAGGGTGTTTATGGCGGTGGTGTAGCGTGGTAACTCATTGTCGGTAATGCCGGCAATGGTACTTTTGATGATGGTTGCTGAGCTGATAAAGTCGGCGGCATTCTTGCCGTAAGCGGTGCTAAATGTCTGCGCAGCCTTAAACATTTTGTCTAAGGCTTGCGTACTGACATTACGTGTAGACAACTCATCTAATGTTTTCTGAACCTCATGAGCAGGGGCAAGCAAGCCTTTGACGCCTTGAGCAACGCCCCACAACCCCACAGCCCCGACCGCAATTTGTTTAAAGGCCCGCTGTGACTGTTTGGCGAACTGTTCGACAGACTGTTGCGCCTTGCCGAGCGGTGCGCTCAGATTATTTTTAAGACTCAACAGAAAAGACAGTTCTTTCATGATTATCCCTATTCACCGTTAAAGGCTTTGCATATGCCTGCGGTGGTGCCGTTAATGACGCTTTCGTGGAAGTATTCCGCCAGCCAGGCCGCGCGCGCCAGACTCATAACGTCATCACCTTCGCTGGGAAGGTAATGACGTCGGAGCGTCATATATTGTTCAAGCGGGTTATTCTTAATCGCTTGAATGAGCGCGGTTATTCCTTTACTTCGATTTCGGCATCTGGCGCGTAAATCTCATTTACTTTTTTGGCAATGGCTGCGGCCATACCGGGGCGTTGCAGCAGTTCGGCGAGATTGTCGCGGGACTCCGGCACTACAATGCGTTTCAGGTAGGTACTGATCGCGCCGATAATATTCTCATCACGCGCCGACTCATTCAGGCACTTGTTATACGCGACCAGGGTCGGGGCAAATTGCACCGTAATACCTTTCACTTCAAGGGTGATTACGTCTTTGGTTTCTTTGCTCATGGTTCAGTCCTTAGTATTGGGTTGTTAATATTCTTAGTGTGTCGTTTTTATCGTGTTGCTTTAGTTCATTAGTTGGGCGGCGTACTCAATCAGCCAGACTTTAGGGGCAAGCCACAGTTGCAGGGCGTCGCCGATGTTTGATGTCAGGCCGACGAACATGGCAGGCCCCACCATCCCCGAAAAGACTAATAAGAAAATGGCGGAAATACTGTTCTTGTCGGCTGACATCAGTGCCAGACCTTTTTTAAAGGCGAAAAAACAGGCAATCCACAAGAGAAGAAATACGGTACTACGCAAGCTGTAAGACACTGCTTTCCAAACCATCAGTTGATGGATCACATCCGGTAGCTGGGCCTTACTGAAATCGATAGCCTGATCCACGCCGCTGGCCGCGCGATTAATCAGGTTGATGAGTACCTCATTGACATTTACTTTATCGGTCATGTTCAAAATCTCGCCGTTGTTTTATTTCGATTATCAATTGGTTGTGTCGTGCCGCACAATCTGGGTATATCTTTTGGTACTGCTCTAACGTGTCGCTAAAATCGGTGCCAGTATTACCGGCCAGGCGTGGCAGTGTTACCGGGCAAGGGGTCAATAAGTTTTCCTGATAAGGTACGTTCGGCACGTTCCGCACTGGCGTTGAACAACCGGACATACTCATCAGTAGCGCAAACAGTGCCAAATACCGGTTTAATAATCTCAGTCCTGATAAGTCGCTCGGTGTGCACTTCATTAGCCCTTAGCTCCGTTAATTTGTCCTCAAGCTGGCGTGATGAGGTGACGGCGATTTTTTCAACCTGTACGCGATTGGCCTCGGCTACCTGATTAATTGCCAGTTCGATTTTTGCCTGGCGGTCGCCGTGCATCGTCCAGCCCAGCAACCAAGCCGCAATCAGTAGCAGTACCGCCGGCAGCAGTTCGCGCATCACTTCACCCCGTTATGCTCAAAGCTGAAGTGATTGCCGTCAGGATTTGACTTAAAGCGCCCGCCCCAGGTGCCACCGATTGACTCCCAATATTCCCCCAGAGGCTTGTAGGCTTCGCTCTTATCCTGGTATTGGCCGTTAATAAACAGATTGAAATCCACCGCAAGGCGCTGCGTGTGCAAGCTGTTGGCAATGCCTTTGCCCGATTTGGCGTTTAATGCGGCTTGCTCTGGGGGGCGGTAGGCTTCGCCAAAGGTCAGGCGGTAGCCGTGTTCGTCAGCCCAATAAATCAACTGGGCGATTTTGACGGTAAATAACGCCTGTTTTTCGCTTAATGTCATGATTCACTTCCTTTTTTTAGTCGTCCCAAGTGGCGGGTAAGTAACCGGGTCAGGGCTAACTCGATCACACTTGAACCGATAATTCCTAGAGCAGCAGCGACACCTATCAACGCCAGAATGTGAATATCTGGAAAATGAATCAGCGCCATACCTGCCAGCAATGAAGTGCCTGAACCTAATATTGTTCGGCCCACAATCAGGCGCAGGGTGATCGCCTCGTTACCCACCAAAACCTTGGCGAGTGAAATAAAAGCGCCAATCCCGCCCAGCATCAGCACAATGCGAATAAATGATGTTTCTCCGTTTGGCATATGCATCACTCACCCGATCAAGTCGCGGACGTCGTCGCTAGATAAAATCGGCGTACCGTCAATGTGGATAAAGTCCGGGCTGGTCACGATGTACTTAAATTTATGCGTGGCCGTCTCGCCACCTTTCGGGTCAAAACCTAACGGACTGGTGATAATCAGCTTGCAACCGAATACCTCGACCGTTAACTCTTCATCGCCGGTGTTGGCATAAAACAAAATGTCGGTAGTTGGCATTTTGCGGTAGCTGCCAGCGGATTTAGCGGCAGCACTGAGTTTTTTAAAGTTCTTGGTATCAACTTCCATCTCCCCCTCAGCAGACACATCACCCGATACATAGCCATCAGGAATACCGCGTGATTGTGTGGCGGCGGTGTTATCGGTGATATCCACTGAAACGGTTTTGACATGGATAATTTGCGTACCCAGGGTAATGTCGATTGAGTTACCGCCAATGCGTGCAGTCGTCATGATTAATTCTCCGAAACGGCGGTAATGGATTGGTCTAGCATGATCCCAATCTGAATGGTTTTAGCGCTGCCATATGGCCGCACAACCAGGTAAATGCTCACGGTTTCGATATCCGACCAGGTAATCACCACATCGCCGGATTGCGGGGATTTCACTTCGCCAGGGAACATCACGCCGTTAATCTGCGAGCTGTGAGACATATCGCGCATGGTGCGGGCGAAAAAGGTCTGGTGTGCCGCAATACTGGCCGGGGTGCTGTTCATCGAACGGTCGGCAATTTTGCTGATCGCCTGAATCCGTACCCGGCGCGCGACTTTGTCAACAATTCGCAGATTTTCAATGATTTGGTAATCACCGCCGACCACGTCGAGTGTGCGGCCGTCAGACCAGTACATGCCCTCGTAATCGGGGTACCACATCGGCACGGAATAACGCAGGTCATGCATGGCGCGCAAATGCGCCAGGGTGACTTCCACCCCGTTGCTATCAACGGGCATTTCGGCGGTATCAATCCCCAGCCCAATTAATGCACCGGTTTTCACGCGGGCCGGACTGTCGGCCACGGTCACGCTGCGGTGACATAATCGGCCCGCCAACACGCCGGCTTCATTGCCCCACAGTGCCGGGACAAGTTGCACGGACTCAGCAGCAATGCCGGTCTCCAGTTCAGCAAGAAATGCCTGGTACGCTGACCATGACACAGGTACAGGCAGCGCCGCCGGCCCGGAAACAGTCAGCATTGACCACACCCAGCGACCATATTTATTGGTCAGTTCGGCGCGCAAAGCGGCGTATAAATTAATTTTGGTGCGGCCATCGGCCACGGTAGTGATCGGGATGGTGCAGATAACCCCCTCAACAGAAATCATCTGTTGAGCGCTGAGAATTGCCAGCATATCGTCGCCAGCCTCTGCATCAGCCGCCAATAACAGCGCATAGGCTTGCCAGTTCTGGCCGCCATTGCGCTGTGCGGCGCGGACGTTCTCACGTAATGTCGTATCAGCATCAGCCAGCACAACGGTGATATCAGATTGTGAATCCAGCGCGATCAAGTCGCCGGGGATTTCAGAATCATCAGCAGCGCTACCGATGAATAAAACGGTACGCTCCACCTCGTTAATCTTGCCCTGGCGCTGGTTAAGCTGGTCTATCGTAACTGTGGGCCATGTCATTTTTTTACCTTCCCCTTAATGTCTTGCGCCCGGACGCCACCGCCGTAATTAATGGCTTGCATCTGACGCGCCAGCATTTTGTTAAATTCATCGTCATTGACTGCCAGCCATTCGCGGCCTGGCAAGGTCACCGTCCAGCTTGCTTTTGCTTTTCGCCCCTCCAGACTGCGGATAATGGCCCCGGCTTTGTCCCGGCTCAGTGAATCCATGATTTCACTCACGGACGGGCTGCGCGGTGCAGTCTTTGGAAAAACGGTGTAACCCAAATCAAGTAACCGTTTAGCCTGGCGCAGTGTCGCGCCGGCCTCGCTGCTATTTCGTTTCTTTGCCTGGTCAGCGGTAACGGTGGTAGTAAAGCCTGATTGCTGCATTTTCCCGACCACGCCCGGCGACGTTTTTTTGTTGCCGCGCAAATAAATTCTTGCGGAATCAGCAGCGGGTAATTCGCTGATTGCCATCATTTTTGGCAATCCCCGCATCATTTTTCCTTTGAAACCGTTCTGGCGTTTGGGCCATTTGACGCCCTCGGCGTTGGCCTGTTGCTTTTGGTGGCGACGGGCGGCAGGCATCACGCCTAACTTCAACAGCCGCCACAGCAGGCGCTTACGCTTATTGGGCGGCAGTTCCAGCGCGGCCAAATCCTTTTTAAGCGCCTCCCACTGGGCGCGGTTCAGCGTAAAGTCAGCTTGCATCACTCTCACCCGCTGGGTGGGTCGGTGCGGTGGCTCCGTTTGCACCGACAATCCAGCCGGCTGTCGCGGTATTCACGGTGGGTGCTGCAACGAGGTAACGCTTACCTTTCAGCGGGATAATGCCCTCGTCCTCGCTTTCTGCCAGAATGATGTCGTCAGCCAGTTGCACAGTGATAAACAGCGTTGCGTTATCGTTATCTGTCAGTTGCAAAATGACTTCAGGCGGCGGCATTTCATCCCGGTTGTAATGCTCGTTGGCATGTTCAACCAGCCACACCATGACCAGGGCAAATAAGGTGTCCGGGTCATACTGGCGATAGGGCCAGCGTTCCCAGGCTAACGTCGCCTGATATTGCCGTATTGCTATCCGGCGCTGATTTAGCCCCCACGCTTTAGACGCGTGAATGATTTCAATATCTTCCATCCAGGCATCTGCGCCGGTGGTTTTCATCAAACGTTCCGGCAAGTTACTACTGACAAAATCAAACAACTTATCAAGCTGAGTCATACCAGATGCACCCCCACGCGGCCCCGGCCCTTGATGCCGCGCAATACCACTGCGGCCTCAGCCAGTAATGACGCTTTTGTCTGCGGCGCGTCCTGGTTGGTGTTGTCCTCGCGCCGGCTGACGGCGGCAAATTCGCCCATCAAATCGGCTTTTGTCCGGGCATAGACCGCTTTTTTATATTGGGCTGTCAGTGCGTTCTCGCCCTCCATCTTTGGGCCGGGTACCGCGCTGGCCGTCATATAGCCCTTACTTTTTTGCTGCGTGGTAAAACTGGCTAACGAGGTGTTAATCTCGGCAACGGCGGCAAGCATGGCTTGCACCACGGTTTTTTCGTTAATCGTGGGCGGTATGCTGCGCTCACGCTGGAACTCATCCAGTGCCAGGTCAGGCCAAAAGCCATCATTGGTTAACGTGGATTTCTGAAAACCGTTATCACCGGGTCGAAACATAAAAACCTCTCGTTATGGGGTGCGGGCTGACAAGTTTCCACGGCCCGTGAGACGCAAAGCGCTACGGCCTCCACTTCGCCCGCCCCGGCTGGCCGGGTGTCGGTACTGCCCCGCGACAACGTCAAGGGGCGGTGTTCACAATTTAAAGGGTTACTCTTCGACTACCGCACCTTTTGGCGGGTCGATGGGGGCATAGACCGGACAGCCTGGGTGACGATCATCTTCAATAGCTTCTAGCTCACTTTCATTAAACCAGGCGCTTAGTGCTCGGCCGTCTGCGGCCTTGTAGAAAATGAAATATTGATTTTCAGATGCTACGAATTCCGCGCGACCCCGAACCTCTCCCCATTCATCGCTAATGCGTGGTTCAACCAGTTGATTCAATTTAAATTTAAATTTCATTGTTATTGCCTTTTGATGGGTCAGAATCCGCCATTTCAGCGGCTTGCTTTTCCAGGGCGCGAATACGGGAAGCAATGCGTTTACGCAGTGTTTCCACCCCGATTTTTTTATGAAATCCCTCCGCCTGGGCGAGCAATTCATTGGCCCGGATTAAGGTCGGGATATCACTGATCGCGGCGGCAGCGGGTTTACCGTCTTTGTCGCGGATCAGGAACTCGCCGGCGAACTTGAACCATTTGGCGGTGTGCCTTTCGTTTAATCGCCAGTTCTCTCGCACATTGGTAAACGTGCGGGAAAAATACGGCTCAATACTGCGGCCCGCTTGTGCCTCATCTGCGGCCCAATCCAGAATAAAATCAGCCACGAATGACGGAAATTTTGACTTGATTTTGTCCGGTGTTGCCTGGCTTTGAGTGATCGCGATATCGGCCCAATCCAGCGCCTTATCGATATCGCCGGTATCAAACAACCAGACTACGCAATAACCGAATACAGGGTATTGATAGACCTTGCCCGCCTTGAGATAGCGCTCGGCATACGGAAGCCATTTTGGTAACAACTCCCGCGCCTTGAGTTCTATCTTGTCGGCAACGCGCGGCAGAACACCCAGGCGTTTAACGTCCTTTTCCAGGCTCAACAATTGCAAGTGCAAGCTTTCGTCTGCGCCAGGCTCGGCCTCTGTCGGGGTGGTATGTCGCACCTTTCCCAGGGCTAATGCCTGCGCCCGATAGCGTAGAGGGCTAAACGTCATGGGGTTCCCTCCGTTTAAATCTGAGTGTTATCCAGGACAGGGGCATCTTGCCCTGGGGTGCCTGGGATCAAGCCGTTCTGAATGGCGAAGTTGATATCTTCTTCCGCTTCAATGGTGATAGCTGACTCATCAATGGCGCCGTACAGCATTGGATGCCCCAACGCATAACCAGAGTTACGCCACCAGGCATTCTCAAAGCCGAGGCGGTCTTGCACATGCTCCGCGCGGCGGTATTGGTGATTACGCTGGTTATAGACGTGCAGGTTTGCCAGGGTGGTCACAACCATGCGTTTACCTGGCAGGAACGGAGCAACGTAGACGCGACGACCGGTGACGGTATTTGCCAGCATTTGGGCGGCAATGTTTTCCGTCGGCTTGCCCGCTTCCTGGAACAAGCGGAACTGCTCAGCAGCAATCAAGTCAGGGCCGATCAACAAGACAATGTCCGGCTCATTCTGGAATTGACTCGGAATGGTGGTGCTGATTAGCCAAGAGGCCATCGCGTCCAACGTTTTGAAAATACCGTTTTCGCCAAGAGTCAGTTCGCCTGGGCCAGGATTGATCACGCGCTGAGTAAAGCCCGGAATGCGGTCTTGTTCTGGTGTGGCTGGATTCGCATGTAACGTGTCGAAATTCTTCGCGATTTGGTGCCAGCCGATATTAATATCTTCCCCGTTCGGATATTCATCTTCATCGGTTTCAAGGGCGGCGTGAGTCCCATTAAAACCGACACGCAAGATATCGTTTGCAAAGGAACGAAGGGTAAACTCAGCCACTAACTGAATAAATTCATCGTCGGTGGTGCCTGAATGGATCCAGTTAGATAGCGTTTCCCACGGCAGGCGGGTACATGAATCGGTTGGGTATAACTGGTAGATGTTGCCAGACAAGCCAACGTCCTTAGTGAATCGCCCTGCAATACGGCGACCGGTAAACAGCCCTGGATTACCGACATCAATAACCTGGCCGCGAATCTGGTCAACATCGCGCACGGTGATTAATGGCATAAACCAGCCTTGCTCCATCAGTGCCAGGCGCAAAGCTGATTCCTGCGGTGGGCTGATGCTGAATCGACCAATGCCATTAGCGGTGATTGGAAGAGTGGCAACATCCGAACCACTGGCCTCACCAATTCGCCGTGCATAGTTTTGTATCAGTGTATATAACTTATTCATTGGCATAATGAGTGCTCTCGTTTATTTGTCAGTGCGTTTACCGCAATGGCTATTTAATTCCGCCTGTTCCGGTTTAATTAACCGTAAATCAGAAGTTGTAACTCTTACCGCTGGACGCATTAGGGGCGGCGTCGGGTAATTTGGTGGTGACTTGTTCAAGTTTGTTGAATTTTTTATCAGCAGCATTGAGTTTGTTTTTAAGTTTGCTGAATTCACCGCCGGTGACCTCGTCTTTAATTTCGGTAACTTCTTCCTGGACGGTGACCAATTCGGATTTAACTTCGGTCAAAGCTTCCTGAATTTCGGTTACGTCCGTATCATTGGCTTGCAACTCGGAAATAATGGTCGCTTGCTCTTCAATAGTTTCCGCTTGCTCTTCGACGGTATCCTGTAATTCGGCGACCGCTTCGACGATGGTCTGAATATCTTCATCAGAAAACTTGCGGCTGGAACTGGAAAATAAACGCGATTTTGGTTTTTCCGGTTTTTTATCACTGCCTTTATCGGCAAGGTTAAAAAGACTGCGGAATAATGCTTTCTTTGATTTTGGGTCTTTGGTAGACATATTTAATTCCTCGGTGTCGGCAACATCACTAATCACTAATGCTTCTAGTGCGCCGTAAAGTTTTCCGTTTTTATTGGCACTAAAGCGCATACGCTCGGTGCCGATGCTGGCCGGGGAGCTGGTGACGCCCAAGCCCTCAAGATAGGGTTTTCCGGTACCGCGAAAATTCAGGTCATCCGTAGGTTCGATGGAGCAAAACAGTAGTTGCCCGTTGCGGTTTGCATAAAGCAGCTCCATACCAGGACAAAGGCGGGCATGCAGCCTCATCAACCCGTCTTCGACTTCGGCTTTTAATTCCTGAACTTCCCCACAAGGGCCGCTCCAGCGTTCGTGCTCCTGCCACAGCATGGCGGTATAGAGCGTCGGGTCGTAGGTTTCTGCCATATCGACCAGCCATTCCGCCCTTATTTCGCGACCGTCAACGGTTTCGCCCTCGGTGGCAATGCGGATAAAATTCGTTGTCAGTTGTGAACCGGACATAATTAGCCTTTTAATTAATCGGTTTGGCGTGGTGATGGTATTAACTCCGCTCAGTATTGCGGATTGTTTTTATTATTTCATTTATCAAACTTCTTATTCATTCGTAATAAATAGGCATTGCGATTTATTGCGGTATTTAGTTGTCATTTTGAATAAATAAAGCCGCCATAATGAGGCATGACCAGAAAATCAAAATATCCAGAAGAATTAATAGGCCTTGCGCGTTCATTATATTTGAAGCGCTGGACAGCCCAAGAGATAGCCGCCGAGTTAAAACTCAATTCGACGCGGATAGTTTACTATTGGGCGGATAAAGGCGGCTGGCGCAGTCTATTAAGTGAGGAAGATTTAGAATCTGTTATTAACCGCCGTGCGGCTGTATTGGTCGATAAGGCCAATAAAAATGATATTGAGTTAAAAGAACTCGATAAATACATTGATATGCACTGCAAGTTAATTGTCAGCCGTCATAAGCACACTGAAAAAATTCACGCCATGAATTTGGAGGCAGCGGCGCGCGGGATAACCGCAACGGGAGCCGGTGGCACCATTGAGGCGATCGCCAACGAGGGCGACGACAGCAGCAAAAAGAAAAGCGGCAAGCGTGGCGGGAAACGAAATAATGTGGCCGGCATTGTGGCGGCTGATTTTGCTGAATTTGTTGATGACCTGTATGACTATCAAATCACACTGCGGGAAGCGAAAAAGCACCGTAACCGGATATGGCTGAAATCACGCCAAATCGGCGCGACCTGGTACGCTGCATTTGAAGCCCTGGAAGATGCCATTTTAACCGGCAACAATCAGGCGTTCTTGTCGGCCTCTCGCCCTCAGTCGCTTATTTTCCGGCGCTATATCATCAAGTTTGCCTTTGAATTGTTCGGCATTGAATTGACTGGCGACCCCATTGTGTTGAGCAATGGCGCGGAATTGCATTTCCTGTCAACCAACACCAATACCGCCCAGGGCTTTTGCGCCAACGTCTACATAGACGAAATTTTCTGGCAACGCGGTTTTACCGAACTAAAAAAAGTGGCCGGCGCGATAGCGACACATAGCCATTTACGCCGTACTTACATTTCAACGCCCAGCGCAAAAACGCATCAGGCTTATCCGTTCTGGACGGGTGACGAATGGCGCAAAGGCAAAAAGGCGCGGGAAAACGTTGATTTTCCAACCTTCGAGCAAATGGAAGCCGGGATTATGTGCCCGGATAACCATTGGCGCTATATCACCACGGTTGAAACCGCCGTTGCTGATATGGAGGAAAAAGCCAAAGTCTATGGCGCTGCGGCCATTCTTATTGACCTGGAAGAGATACGGGAAGAAAACGCCGCAAGTTCCTTTAACCAGTTGTACATGTGTCAGTTTATCGACACCGGCGATTGTGTATTCAAATTTGAACAATTGGAAAAATGTCTTACCAACGTCAGCACCTGGGAAGATCACGACGTTAACGCCATGCGGCCCTTTGGTAACCGTGAGGTGTGGGCCGGTTACGACCCCGCCCGCTCTGGTGATACGGCCTCGTTTGTTCTGATCGCGCCGCCACAAGTGGACGGGGAGCCGTTCCGGGTGCTGCATATCGAAACCTGGCACGGCTTCGCCTTTAAATACCAGGTCGGCCGCATCAAGGAGTACATGACCCGCTACAACATTACGCATATCGGCATCGATACCACCGGCATTGGCGGGCCAGTGTGCGAGATGGTGCAAGACTTCGCACGCCGTGAAGTGACGCCAATCCGTTACAGCCAAGAAAGTAAAAACCGGCTGGTCATGAAGATGATCGACGTTGTCGAGCATAAACGCATTGCTTGGGATATTGAGGATAAAGGCATCGCGGGCAGCTTTATGGCAATTCGCCACACCACCACCAAGAGCGGCGGCGGCATGACGTTTGTCGCCGACCGTAGCGCCGACACCGGCCACGCCGACAAATTCTTTGCCATCGCCCATGCGGTGATAAACGAGCCAATTAACAACGAACGCAAGCGGAAATCCGGCTGGGCGGGACGTCTGACAGGAAAAAATAATGAGCAAACGCAAACAGCGCTACAGCGCCAGGCAGCAAAAATCCAATGCGCAAGCCATGCCGGCACGGCGTGGCACATTCAGCATCGTAACGACCGATACCCCCATGCCGATATTGACGCAGGGAACGCAGTATCACGAAATCTGGTACGACTCGACCGCCGACCACTGGCGGCAACCCATCGACCGGCTAGCCCTGGCACAACTTGCCAACATGTGCGGGCAGCATGGCGGGGTTCTGTACGCCCGCAAGAATATGGTGGTCAGCGACTATGCCGGGGGCGGTCTGAGCCTGGGCGAAATGGGCCAGGCGGCTTATGACTTTTTGCTGTTTGGTGATATCGCTATATTGAAAGTGCGTAACGGTTGGGGGGATGTGGTGGATTTGGTGCCGTTGCCGGCGCTGTACGTTCGACGCCGCAAGGATGGGGATTTTTCGGTCTTACAGAAAGGCCCGCCGCTTATTTACCCGGCGCGTGATGTGATTTTTTTGCGCCAATACGACCCACAACAGCAGGTTTATGGCTTGCCGGATTATATCGGCGGGATGCATAGCGCCTTACTGAATACGGAAGCCACCATATTCCGGCGTCGCTATTACCATAACGGCGCACATACCGGCGGGATTATCTATACCACCGACCCCAATTTAAGCGACGAAATGGAAGAGGATATCGCGAAAAAAATTGAGGAATCCAAAGGGGTGGGTAACTTCAAAATGATGTTTATCAATATCGCGGACGGTGGCGAAAAAGGGGTGCAATTTATCCCGATTGGTGATGCCGGCGTAAAAGATGAATTCGCCAATATTAAAAGCATCAGCGCACAAGACGTATTGACCGCGCACCGCTTCCCCTCCGGCCTGGCGGGGATAATCCCGACTAACGGGGCGGTGATGGCAAGCCCGGAAACTGCGCGCGATACCTATCGAAAAGATGAGGTGATCCCGCTTCAACGGATGTTCGCCAGTGCAGTGAAGCATGATCCCGAAATCCCGCCCCATTTGCACCTGCAATTTGAGGGGCTAAACAGTGATGGATTGCCACTGACCAAGCCGGCTGATAATGAGATTGTTATCACGCCAGGTGATGGGGCGTAACGTATGAGAAATAAGCGGCGAAAAGTGCTAAAATCATCTCAAGATGGCGGTTTTTCGGGGGATGGTATGGCGACAATCAAGGTTATTTGCACGGCGTGTGGTGCGCGGATGCATAACCGTAAATCAGTATGGCAAGCGCCCCAGCTTGCAAACCTGTATTACACTTGCACCAATGTAGAATGTAGCGAAACCAGCGTTTATGAATTAACCCGCTCACACACCGTAAGCCCTAGCGGCCTGGGTGATAAGGGGTTGATTAAAGCACTGTTGGAAAGGCTACGGCCAGATGAAAAACAAATGGCCCTGAACTTGCTACAAGGTCAGCCAGGATAAGAAAAACCCGCCGAATGGCGGGTTTTTTATTAGTGATTTATTCAGGCATTCTTTTATTTAGAGCATCAATGACAGTTTCTTTGATTCGCTCGGTCACTTCATTAAACCGGCCAGGTACATTATCAGCGATAACATGTAGCAGTTCGGCATCTTCACCGATACAAACTAAAAGTGTGTTATTAATATATTTCATTTTCACGTTAACATGCATAGCTGAACCACCGCGGATACTATCATCAACAATGGTTTTCAAAACAAAGTTCAAAGCGTAATCATTATCCAATCTAGCAGCGGCAACCGGCCTTGAATTGAAAGTACCATTATCGTCGATACCTTCATCAACATAAGGGTGTTGCATCCCTTTACTATCAACCCAGAAATCGGTTTCAAGCATTAGAGATTTTTCATATTCCTTAACAAGCTCTACCGCTTCTTTTCTCAGTTCAAGTGTTCTTTCGCGGGTTTTCACCGACAGTAACGAAAAAGTGTTTTTAATATCAGTGTAAATAATCATCGCCACTTCCCTTATAAATCTGGTTAACTCTTGCTCGCATTATACAAGTGATACGAAATATGAACCAGCGGAAACAATTAGGTGGATTTTGTTGAATCCTCATTAATTTGCCGCATGCCAAACATCTTAATTAACTTCACTTCCCCCCGATCCCAATGTTCCTGGTCTACTCGAACGGTCATTTTGTTGGGAAAAGTCACATTTTCACCCCTGGCTAACGCGCTGATTTGCCATTTTTCCAATATCCAGCCGCTACGCTGCGCCGCTTGGTCGATTTTTTGGCACATTTCAGGCGAAAGTATTGGCGCACTGACGGGCTGAGTTCGGATTTTTACGTTATCGTCGTCAGCGCCGAACCTCGGCGGCGGTAATTTCCGTAACCTTTCGCGCATTTCCCTTCGTTGGGTGAACGATATTTTGTTGAAATCGCTTAGATCAGGCGGTGGTGTTGTCCGTTTTTTACGCTGTTTTGGGGTTTCGTCGTCGGAGGCGGGGACAGTTATTGCCACGAGTCCGAGGGGCGATACTGCCGCCCCAATGTCAAAATCAAAACCAACGTCAACCCCAACGGCCACAGGAGTGGCCTTGGTTTGGCTGTCGTTGCTATCAGTCTTGCGTACCATCTTCCAGTTATCGCTATGGATACAAACGCGTGAGCGTTCTCCCAGGCTAGGTGACCAGATGCCAAAAATTTTGGTTCCGTGTTCGCCGTAGTCGTTGGGGGTTTCAGACTCAATGTAAGCGGTACGGATAAGGTGATTTTTGCGGGGTTCCAGAACACCGCCTTGTTTTAGGATGTACGTCGCCATGCAGCCGGCATCCGCTGCGGCTAACACATCATCCATATCTTTATTAGCCAGCACTTTTTTCCATAACCAAACTTTACTTAAGCCGGTTTCGTCCTTGGTTGTGGCTGCTGCTTCCATCTTGATGGCTTTTGCTTCGGCCTTGCGTCGGAGTTGGCCGGCCAACATGCGTAATTCGCGGTAAACCTGGCGGGAGGGAATGCCAAAAAAGCGGAATTGCTGGACGCCGTGAAGAGAAGCCCAGGCAACAGCCCTTTCGGTGTCGTCACCTAATGGCTGGCCGGTTTCCTTACTGACAATGGGTTTACCGGTCTCTTTGTCCAGCTTCCCTTTAATGTTACTGCCGCGCACGTTCTTACCCAGATACTTGGTTAAGTAACTGGTGATAGTGCCTTTACTTTTGAGCACCGGCTTAACATCAAAACGGGGTTTAATATCCCGCCCTAACTCTTTACGATCTTCACGGATAGCAAAGTCCCGCATCACCTGGGTGATCGCGGCGCGGTCTTGTTTTTCCATGATGCACATTAAATGCCAGTGGACGGTGCCATCATGATGGGGTTCAGCAATACGGACGCCGTACCAACGCAGGTTTAACCGGTTGAGTTTCTTCCTGATGCCCGCAAACAGATTGACCAGGTAATCACTGCTTTCCTTGATGGTTTTTGTGCTCCATTTCGGGTTAGGTCTGCCATCTTTAAGCGTGGCGTGATACTTCGACGGGCAGGTGATGGTGTAGAACATTGCCTTATCTCCGCGCATTTCTGCCAGATTTTCTAAGCCCTTACAGGTGGTCATCATTTCGATATAGCGTAGATGCGGATTACTGGCGCTGGCGTTAACCACCTCTTCCATATCCATGACAAAACCGCTGTCATTAACCAGCTCATGAGCACGGATAAACTCAGTAGAACGCCGCCACTGTTCGCGCTGATAAACAAGCGCTTCCTGACTGATGTAAGGGGATGCTTTCTTGTGAACCAGCATGACAGCGCGCAATTGCTCCTCTCGCCACTGACAACGTAAGCGCCATAACCGGCCTTTCCACCAAGTCGCACAACGCAAACGAGCTAGCGCACCGGGGATCAGGTCGTAAGGTATTTGGCCCCTGCGGCGTATTTTATCGTTGAGAGCATCCCAATTAGGCGGGGTGATTGATAGCTTTCGGGCTTCGTTAGCAACGGCGTGATAAACGCGCAATATCTGGCGAGGGGTGGCATTTTCGGCGGGCAGTGTTGCCATTTGGCTATCGAGCAACATATCCATGTGCGCAGCGGCCATTGTTGCCAAGGTGGTGACCTCTTTTTTATTGAGTTCGGCCAAATGCAGCAGACCGTCTAATCTCTCACGGCTGGCAATATGGCGTAGCGCGGCGGTTTGCTGCTTACCTCGCATGGCGTCCAAGCGTGACAATGCCGTCTCAATGAAGCGACTCAAAAAGGCATTGGCTCGCTCATCACCGCTTTCCTGACGCAAATAATCAATGCGCCGCTGTAGTGGCTGGTGAATGAATTTAGGTTGGCTGTTGAGATTGGCCTGTGTTTCTAATGCGCGATTATGGCGTTCGGCTTTTTTAGATTCAGCCAGGCGCGCTAAAGTAAACTCGCGTTTCTCTTCCTCCTCTTCAAAGTATTCAATCAGCAACTGGCGTTTTGCTATGGCTTTGCGCTCGTCGTCAGTCAGTGAGGACACGAAGAGGGCGACAACGGCGGCTTGTCTTGCTTTTTCTGTCTCTGTTGCTGCTTTCCGCTCTTTGCTATAGGCGGCAAGTATTTGCCCTAGAGGGGTGACTTTTGGCGGCGGTTCAATATCCAGGCGCGGGTTTATGGCGGTGCAGGGATTGTTATTCCAAGAGTAAACCCCGGCAAACGTTTTATCGTTTCCGGGGTGTGATGGAGCAGGCTGAAATCTACTGCGCTTGTCGGTCATTGGCGTAGCGAACTGCCAGGCGTGGGCGTTCGGCGCGTCCGGTAATGTGTAATTTTGTAGACGCTATCGACGGGGATTTCCATTTTTTCGGCGATGAGCCTGGGTTTTATGCCCTCGTCGTAAAGTGCGCGGCATAGCTCCACATCATGATCGCTGAATTTGGCGTTGCGGTTACGCTCGCCGACAATTGAAGGGTTTACCCCCTCCACAAATGCCTTTTGCTGCACTGCCTTGGGTGACCGGCCCAGGCGATCGGCGATGTCCCGATATCGAGTTGTTTTGACGGCCTCACGCAGATAGGCCACCTCACCCGGCGACCAAAGTTCACAGCGGCATGAAGTCAGGCCATTAAGAAATGCTTTTCGTCTGACCGCTGGCACTGACCGACCCAAGTTATTGGCGATGTCCCGATAAGGGGTTGTTGTGATGGCTTCACTCAGATAAGCCAGTTCAGCCGGTGACCAGCGCTCACCTCGGCGCGATAGAGTTGTCATGATTTTGATCCCCCAAACAGCTTGATAGCACCCACGATCAAAGAAATTATTCCGACAGCAGAAACTAATATTGCGGGTAATACCCAAAATGGCGCAGTTACCCACCACCATGACCAGGTGATATATCCCATTAACTTTAAGGTGATGAAAATAAGCCCAAGGGCCATTAGTGGCGTCGTTTTCCAAGACTTGCTTTCTTTGCTCATTTTTAATTCCATTATTTAGATGTGAAAAAATCCCCGCCACCAAGTGGCAGGGTGATATGTGTTTATTTCTCGTCTGACGGTCGTTTATATTCGTCAATATTAAGCAGAACACGCAAAGCCATTGCGGCGGTTTGTATGGCTTCCTGGCGAATAGCTTCCTTATCACCATTGTTATAATGGTATTCAATAGTCGCTTTCATTAACTCGCCGGATTCCTCGGTGAGAATAGATACGGCATGGAGGGCATCTGTCGGCCATTTGGGATGTATCTCGGATGCGCGGACAGCTTCATCAATGATTTCAGTTAAAATAAATCGATACCGACCGCGCATGAACAGACTAGCCCGGCGGGCAGTCAGCGCACTTAATACATCGGGAGCGGGAAAATAGCTGGTGAAGATTTCACGCCTTGCGGCGTCAAAGATATCTTCTGTTGATTCCGCTTTGGGTTGTGCCTTTTGGAATGCTTCCGCCGTGCGTAAGGCTTCTTTGCGGTCGGCTTCGGTTTTATTTATAGCGGCGATGGCTTTGTCGGTCGCCATGTCAATATCCATGCCATGGTGAAGTACGCTTTTTCCTGCATCTGTGGCAGCGATGGCGTCAATAACTGCATCCCAGATATTGTGAAAGCGTTTGGCTTGGGCTTGTACGGTAGTATTGATACCTTCGTTTAACTTCACTATTTCAGTGCGCAATTTAATGGCTTCACTATTAAGACGCTCGATTTCAAGACCGGCATTAGTTAAGTGTTCAAGCGCATAGCCCGGACAAGTACTGAAGTGAGATGCTGCGCGATTAATATCATAAGCTGCGCGAGTCAGCCCTTTTAGAGCATTGATAGTATTAATATGAGTAGCCATTATTTAGCCTCTTTATTTACAGTGGATGAATTAGCAACGGATTTAACTTCTGATATCCAACGGGATAACTCTTTAAATACTTCTTCTTTAGAAAAAACTGATTGATTTAATTTAGTTAGTTTGTTTTCTAATCGCTCAAGTAGTAACAGGCGTTCAGAAAGGCGAGCACTATTAAAATGCGCTGCCAGTTCTATATCGTTTAACTCTTGTGTTAATTTTATCGGTGCAACACTCATTCTTATTACTCCGCCCTTAGATAATGGGAATCCCGACGCAGTAAAGCGCCTGTAAATTTCAGGTGTTTATTTAATTACTTTTATTATCCAGCAATGGATCACAATCTATATAGGTGATCCGTTCCGGTAATAAACTGGTCGATGCCCTCCATCTGTTCAGTGCATCAACTAAATTTCTCTGCTCTTGCGGTAGCAGCTCCTTAAACTCTAATCCGTGCCTTGCTTTCGGAATGTCTGCAAGGTAATAGATGGCACCTTTCATTTTTGGGTCTGTCTCGCCCATTTCATTAATCAGTGCCGGTATAGCTCCCTGGTGTTTTTTGCTGGGGAGCAAAGACCAAATTTCAGCAACATGCTGTAGGCCGTGCTGCCGTTCTTTTAATGTCAGCGGAACGGCGCGGGCCTCCTCGGTATTTGCCATACATCCCCCTACGCAAATATTCCCATCAGACGCGCCCACCAACGGGGTTTAGCCCTGGGCTTTGTCATAAACGGGGTACGACAACCTTTAATAAACTGCACTTCACTGGCCTTTGGCTGAAAGTCACGACCGTCCGGTGTTTCAATCCAGCCGCACTGGTGGCGACGGTGGGTAACTTGCTGGCCGTTCCGTAGCATTGCAGCCAGTGACGGGCATTGGTTAGCGGTCATTAAGTGATCTCCATCAAATGAATAGTTGCCGGGGTACTGCATCGCGCCCGGCGCGCGTTTTTTGTGGTACTGTTTTTGCGCCGGTTAATACTGTGAGAAGGAACCCCGGCGCTACACCTACCAACCACAAAGGAAAACTAAAACAATGCTTAATGAGTTTGAACGTGAAGAAATTTCCAACTTAAAAGAACAGGTAAACGACCTGCAATTTCAATTAGCTATTCAGCAAGCCATGATACTGGGCCTAATGAGTGAGCTAGGCGCGATTGGCCTTAACAACTTCACGCCTTTCGAGCTAGCGATCCGCTCTGAATTAGAACGCTTCCCAATAAATAGTGAAGAGCGTTATCAAGCTCAACTGCTTATTGATGACAGTAAAGAAAAGGCCATAGCCATATCTGAATCATCTAAAGTTATTTGAAATCTCAATTTCATCAAAAGGGCTGACTCCATCAATTTTAACTTCGGATACTTCCTCAGCCCTAAATCGGCTACCATCATAAAGCGTGATAAATAACGTATTATCACTAACAATAGATGGGTAGCTGTAAGCTATATTCTCAGCATTAATAACCTTTCTTTTAGTTCCTATTTTGAACAATATGAAATTAGGCATATTCTCCCGCCATACTAATCAAATAAAAATAAAACCCTTTCGCAAATCTGTTATTTGAGGGAGGGCTTTATCCCCTCATTTTATACAACCGGTCAATGTAATCCGTGGCCTGCGCCTGGGCGTCAAACTTGCCATAAGATTCATCACCCTGGCGAACGTGGTAACGGGTGATCGGGTTTCTTTTATTGCGCTTCAACTTGGTAATTGAAAACCCACGGTAAGCACTGGTGTGATCACTGATAACAGTCAGTGCGTACATTGGGCCGTAATGCGACAGCCAACTCATGCCGTTGCGCTCTGATTGCTGGCCGGCATCCCCATATTTGCAGATAATTTTTTGGCCTTTTCAATCCAGCTATCTTTCCATCCGTGCGCCTCAATAGGGCGACTGCCTGCGGCCAAATGCACCATTTCTAACCACTCATTCCACAAAATAAGAATGCGGCGGGCGCTGCCATCCGGGCCAAGTAATTCACGTTCGGTGACCATTGGTAGGAGGCGTCTATCCATCATGTGGCGAACGGATGATTCAGTCTTGCCAGTGCGGCGGGCGAATTCAGACGCGGTAATGCCGTCTGGAATTTTGAATAGGTGTGCGAGTTGCAGTTCTGTCATGTTAACCTCTTATTTCCCACGCTGGGGTATTAGTTGAGGTATTCACCCCAACATTGCGGATTAACTTAAAGAATACAGTCCACATTGGAGAATTGCAATATGAATATGAGTATTGGAGCTAAATTGAAAGTTATGCGGGAAAGTGAGCGACTTATCAGTCGGCCAGAAGCTGCCAAAATGTTGGGTATAAATAACGATGCATTGTGGCGCTATGAAGAGGACAAAACTGTTCCAAATGCGGAAGTAATAACAAAAATTCTGAATCATCCTAAATTTGAAAAATATACTCTCTGGTTTATCACCGGAAAAATCGCGCCTGAGTCCGGTCAAATTGCGCCGGCCCTCGCACACTATGGGCATGGCGAAATAATATCCTCCCCATCAGAGAAAAAGATTGGTTAAGTATTTATAAGTTATTCATTTTTGAAACAAAGTTTCAAAATGAGAATTTCACTGGAGGGTATGACTATGTCTATTAAGTCGCTCGAAGGTGGACGCTATAAAGTGGATATCAGGCCGCGCGGAACTACAGGACGTAGGATTCAGCGGATTTTTGACAAGAAAGCGGATGCAGTTGCTTTTGAAAGATATGTAATAACACATATGCACGATAAGGATTGGCTAGATAAGCCAACCGACCATCGCAGGTTATCGGAACTACTGGAACCTTGGTGGACATATAAAGGAAGAAATTTAAAACACGGCGAAAAGCGCCGGGGTGCACTTCTTAGGATTGTTCGAGAGATGTGTGATCCAATGGTTTTTAGAATCAACAAAAAATTCTTGTTGGAATATCGCTCTGAACGTCTTTACCAGGGCGTTAAGGCTTCAACCATTAACCGGGATATAACCGTGTTAAGTGGGATGTTTAACGTACTAATAGAGGCGGGCGAGTTCCACGCTGAACATCCTATAAGGGTGATCAAGCCGTTAAAGGAACAAGTTGTTGATATGTGCTATTTGGATGAAACCGAAATAGCGGCATTACTGAATGCTTTAGACGGTGAAGCTCTGCGGCTTACGATTTTATGCCTAAGCACTGGAGGGCGATGGGGTGAAGCCTCAAACTTAAAGGCTGAACACATCATGCATGAGCGGGTTACTTTCATGGAGACCAAGAACGGGAAGAAACGAACGGTTCCGATCTCGCCGGCTGTAATGAAAGAGGTAAAGACAAAATCATCAGGTAGGCTCTTTAATGTTGATTATGCCACTTACCGTAAAATTCTTCGCAGTGTGAAGCCGGATTTACCCAGAGGCCAGGGCGTTCATGTATTAAGACATACGTTTGCCGCTCACTTTATGATTAACGGCGGCAACATTATTACGCTTCAACGTATAATGGGTCATGCCAACATCATGCAAACTATGACCTATGCGCACCTGGCGCCGGATTATCTGAACGATGCGACATTACTTAATCCGTTAAAAGGGGGTATCCACATTCCATCCATCATATAGGTGGTTTGCGGCTTACGCTGGCACCCCTGATTTTATTTAACTTGTTGTAAACGCTCCACATTGTAGGTGTGGGGCGGGTATGCAATGCCCGTTAACGCGGGCCTTTTCCATTTGAGACAAACAATGAATTCAACCATCTTGTTAGCATTGGGTCTGGTTTTGGTGCTCGAAGGGCTTGGCCCGATGCTGTACCCCAAAGCCTGGCGCAAAATGATTCAGGCGATGACCCAATTACCGGATGCCACTTTGCGCCGTTTTGGTGGCGGATTAGTGGTTGCTGGTGTGGTTATCTACTACATGTTGCGTAGCCGCATGGGTGGCTGAATGTAAGCACAAAAATTGTTCAGTTATGTGTTAAAAAGTACTGAAAGCAGCCGAATGAGATGTTAGAATCCTTTTTTAAGCAACCTGGTGATTTTTGAGATGGGTAAGAACGTCGTCGTACTGGGCACCCAATGGGGTGACGAAGGTAAGGGCAAGGTCGTTGACCTGCTGACTGAACGGGCTAATTATGTTGTGCGCTATCAAGGTGGTCACAACGCTGGCCATACTTTGGTTATCAACGGTGAGAAAACCGTTCTTCATTTAATTCCCTCAGGTATTCTGCGTGAAAACGTAACCAGCATCATCGGCAACGGTGTTGTATTGGCACCTGACGCTTTAATGAAAGAGATGACAGAACTTGAAGCGCGCGGTGTGCCTGTACGTGAGCGACTGTTACTCTCCGAAGCATGCCCATTAATCCTGCCTTATCATGTGGCTTTGGATAATGCGCGTGAAAAAGCACGTGGTGAAAAAGCGATTGGTACTACCGGCCGTGGTATTGGTCCTGCTTATGAAGACAAAGTTGCCCGCCGTGGTCTGCGCGTAGGCGATTTGTTCAACAAAGAAACCTTCGCTATCAAACTGAAAGAAATTGTGGATTACCACAACTTCCAGTTAGTGCATTACTACAAAGCTGACGCAGTTGACTACCAAACAGTGCTGGATGAAGTATTAGCTATTGCTGATATTTTGACCGCCATGGTGGTTGATGTTTCTGACTTGTTGGACAGCGCCCGCAAGCGCGGTGATCTGATCATGTTCGAAGGCGCACAAGGCACCTTACTGGACATCGATCACGGTACTTATCCGTATGTAACTTCATCTAACACCACTGCTGGTGGCGTAGCCACAGGCTCTGGCTTGGGTCCACGTTATGTTGATTACGTCTTAGGTATCGTTAAAGCTTATTCCACCCGTGTAGGTGCAGGTCCATTCCCTACCGAGTTGAATGATGAAACTGGCGAATTCCTGCGTAAGCAAGGTAACGAATATGGCGCAACAACAGGCCGTAGCCGTCGTACCGGTTGGTTGGATATCGTTGCAGTGCGTCGTGCCGTGCAGATCAACTCCCTGTCTGGTTTCTGTATGACCAAACTGGACGTGTTAGATGGTCTGAAAGAAGTGAAGCTGTGTGTTGGCTACCGCATGCCAGATGGTCGCGAAGTTGATACTACCCCACTGGCTGCTGAAGGTTGGGAAGGTATCGAGCCAATTTACGAAACCATGCCAGGCTGGTCAGAAACCACCTTTGGTGTGAAAGAACATAGCAAGTTGCCACAGGCAGCCCTGAACTACATCAAACGAGTAGAAGAGCTGACCGGTGTTCCGGTTGATATTATCTCTACCGGTCCTGATCGTGAAGAAACCATGATCCTGCGCGACCCATTTGATGCATGATTCGTTTGATTTATGATTAAGTGGCTAACCGCCAAATAGTCAGAATTCAGACTTTAATAAGCCGGGCTTAAGTCCGGTTTATTGTTTATACCCGTCATACTTCAAGCTGCATGTGCGTTGGCTACGTTCGTTACTCGGCCCGTCCATGGGCCTCTGCGAGGCTGCTGCAAGCAGCGTTCAAATCGGTTCCTGACCGATTTGTCACCCGAATCACTTACCTCATGTAAGCTCATCGGGGTTCTCTCTCTTGCCGCCTTCCTGCAACTCGAATTATTTAGGGTATATACCCATTATACATTGTTAACTGCAAAGCCAGCTATTTTGGGTATAATTAGATGCAGAAGTGACCTCGGATATGCCGTTTTATACCAAAAGCGCCACCCTTCACCTAAATGATTAGCCGCAAGCTTTATGGCTGGTTTATCATTCAAAGAATATATCCGTCATACTTCAAGTTGCATGTGCGTTTGGCTGCCTTCATTCACCCTAATCACTTACTGATGTAAGCTCTTGGGGATTCGCTTAGTTGCCGCCTTCCTGTAACTCGAGTTATGTAGGATATGAGTTTTCTGAATCACACTTATAACCTATCCAAAAAGTGTTATTTCCGATGGGGTTAAGCCGGGTAAATTGATACTCAGGGGTATACGTGCAGTTAACAAGTTTTACTGATTATGGTTTGCGGGCGCTTACTTATATGGCCTCGCTACCGGAAGGCCAAATGACCAGCATTTCTCAGGTAACTGAGGTATATGGCGTGTCTCGCAATCATATGGTTAAAATAATCAATCAGTTGAGCCGTGTCGGTCTGGTGACCGCCGTGCGGGGCAAAAATGGTGGTATACGGTTGGGTAAACCGGCTAACCAAATTCTAATTGGTGATGTTGTGCGCCAACTGGAGCCACTGTCTCTGGTGAATTGCAGTAGTGATTTTTGCCACATAACACCCGCTTGTCGCCTGAAACAAGTGCTTAATCAGGCGGTACAGAGTTTCCTTAACGAGCTGGATAACTATACTTTGGCTGACATGGTTAAAGATAATTCCCCGCTCTACAAACTGTTACTTGTTGAGTAGATTTTTGCTTAATCAAAGATATATATACCCAAAGAACTTGGAGTTGCAGGTAGGCTGCCAGTAAACGAATCCCGATGAGCTTACACTGGTAAGTGATTCGGGTGAGCGCGCGCAGCTAACACCCCTGCGACTTCAAGTACGCAGGGTATAAGACCTGCTGCTGACAACGGAGGAACCGCAATGTCACAAGATCCATTCTTGGAACGAGAAGCAGAAAAATATGAGTCACCGATCCCTAGTCGGGAATTCATTTTGGCTCATCTCGCGAAGCGCGAAACACCTGCCAGCCGTGAAGAGCTGGCCAATGAACTTAATTTAACCGGCGAAGAGCCTTTAGAGGCACTGCGTCGCCGCCTGCGCGCTATGGAGCGCGATGGGCAATTGGTCTTCACCCGTCGTCAGTGCTACGCCTTGCCTGAGCGTCTCGACTTACTGCGTGGGACTGTTATTGGTCACCGTGATGGTTTCGGCTTTTTACGCGTTGAAGGCAGTAAAGACGACCTGTATCTCTCCGCAGAACAGATGAAAACCGCCATTCATGGTGATGTGGTATTGGCCCAAGCAGTTGGCGCAGACCGCAAAGGTCGCCGTGAAGCGCGTATTGTGCGCGTATTAGTACCGAAAACCAGCCAGATTGTTGGTCGTTACTTTACTGATGCCGGTACCGGTTTTGTGGTACCAGATGATGGTCGATTGAGTTTTGACATTCTGATCCCGCCAGAGGCAATCAACGGTGCGCGGATGGGTTATATGGTGGTGGTCGAGTTGACTCAGCGCCCGACCCGCCGGACTAAAGCGGTAGGTAAGATTGTTGAAGTGCTCGGCGAGAACATGGGCACCAGCATGGCGGTGGATATCGCACTGCGTACCCATGAGATCCCCCATACCTGGCCGCCACAAGTTGAAAAACAAGTTGTGGATCTGAAAGAACAAGTACCGGAAGAGGCGAAGAAAGGGCGGGTGGATTTACGCAACCTGCCATTGGTCACTATTGATGGTGAAGATGCCCGCGACTTCGATGATGCTGTTTACTGCGAGAAGAAACGCGGTGGTGGCTGGCGCTTGTGGGTGGCGATTGCTGATGTCAGCTATTATGTGCGCCCACGCACCGCGCTGGATGATGAAGCTCGCAGCCGTGGTAACTCGGTTTACTTCCCGTCGCAAGTGGTTCCGATGCTGCCGGAAGTGCTCTCAAACGGCCTTTGCTCCCTGAATCCGCAGGTAGACCGCCTGTGCATGGTGTGTGAGATGACCATCTCCTCACAGGGTAAGCTGTCGTCGTATAAGTTCTACGAAGCAGTGATGAGCTCCCACGCACGTCTGACCTACACCAAAGTGTGGCGGATTATTGATGGTGAAGAGACACTGCGTGAGCAATATAAGCCGCTGGTGCCGCATCTGTTAGAACTGCATACCATGTATAAAGCGCTGGATCAGGCCCGTGCTGAGCGTGGTGGTATCGCGTTCGAAACCGAAGAAGCCAAGTTTATCTTCAACGCTGAACGGCGCATTGAACGAATTGAATCGACGGTGCGCAATGACGCGCATAAGTTGATTGAAGAGTGCATGATTTTGGCGAATATTGCAGCCGCTCGTTTTGTCGAAAAACACAACGAACCTGTATTGTTCCGTGTACATGACCGCCCAAGTGATGACCATATCTCCGCACTGCGTAGCGTGCTGAATGAGCTGGGCCTGACCTTAGGTGGCGGCTTGAAGCCAGAGCCGAAAGATTACGCTGTACTGATGGATGAAGTTGCCGATCGCCCGGACCATGAAATGCTGCAAACCATGTTGCTGCGCTCAATGAAACAGGCAATTTACGATCCAGAAAACCGGGGTCACTTTGGCCTGGCATTGGCCTCTTATGGCCATTTCACCTCACCAATCCGCCGTTATCCCGACTTGGCGATGCACCGCGCTATCAAGTACCAGCTCGCCAAAGAGCAAGGCAATCAGAAAGAGCGCTGGACACCAACCGGTGGCTGGCACAGTGAATACGAAGATATGCTGCAATTGGGCGAACACTGCTCAATGACTGAACGCCGCGCTGATGAAGCTACCCGTAACGTAGCGGACTGGCTGAAGTGTGATTTTATGCAGGATCAGGTTGGTAAAGTCTTCACCGGGATCATTGCCAGTGTTACCGGCTTTGGTTTCTTCGTGCGTTTGGATGATCTGTTTATTGATGGTTTGGTGCATGTTTCCAGCCTGGATAATGACTATTACCGTTACGACAACATCGGCCAACGTCTGATCGGCGAATCCTCAGGTCAGGTTTACCGCTTGGGTGATACCGTAGAAATTCGGGTTGAGGCGGTACATATGGATGAGCGCAAAATTGACTTTGCTCTGGTCTCCAGTACCCGTAAGCCGCGCGGTGAGGGTAAAACAGCCCGTGATAAGGCGAAGAAAGCTGATGGGCAGCGCACGATGCGTGATACCTCAACCGGTCGTGGTGGGCGTGGCAGTTCATCTGGTGCTCCGCGCCGTGATGGCGCGCCAGCCGGTGGTGGTCAGCAACGGCCTCGTCGGGCAAAAAAACCAGTGAACTTCGAGCCGGATAGTGCATTCCGCCCAGCAGATGCCGCCGCTAAGCCGGACGATAAAGCGCTGGCTGAGAAAAAAGCCAAAGCGAAAGCAAAACGAGCGTCCGCTAAAACCAAAAAAATTGCCGCCGCCACCAAGGCCAAGCGTGCGAAGAAGAAAACCAGCAGCGACCAGTAATGGCCTGCTGATTGTCGGGTGGCTTTGGTCACCCGCATTAATTTAATCATTTATACCCGTCATACTTCAAGCTGCATGTGCGTTGGCTACGTTTAATCACCCGAATCACTTACAACACCGTAAGCTCATCGGGATTCTCTCACTAGCCGCCTTCCTGCAACTTGAATTATTTAGGGTATATGTTTAATCATTTATTATAAAAGAGCATCATGAGCGAAATTATTTACGGTATTCACGCCGTCAAAGCCCTGCTAGACAATGATCCGCAACGTTTCCTGGAAGTTTTTATTCTGAAGGGCCGTGATGATCGCCGTCTGCAACCTTTGGTCGCGGAACTGGAAGCTGCCGGTTTAGTGATTCAGGTGGCTAGCCGCCAATGGCTGGACTCCCAGGTTGAAGGGGGTGTCCATCAGGGGATTGTAGCGCGAGTGCGTGAAGGGCGTCAGTATCAGGAAAATGACTTACCTGCCCTGCTGGAAAGTGTGGATATGCCGTTCTTGCTGGTGCTGGATGGCGTAACTGACCCGCACAATCTCGGGGCATGTTTGCGTAGCGCCGATGCCGCCGGTGTCCATGCGGTTATTGTGCCACGCGATCGTTCAGCGCAGCTTAATGCTATTGCCAAGAAAGTGGCCAGTGGTGCCGCTGAGAATGTGCCATTGATTAAAGTGACTAATCTGGCGCGTACCCTGCGGTTACTGCAAGAACACAATGTCTGGATTGTTGGCACTGCCGGTGAAGCAGACCACACCTTGTATCAGAGCAAAATGACTGGCCCGATGGCGCTGGTGATGGGGGCTGAAGGTGAAGGCATGCGCCGTTTGACCCGTGAGCATTGCGATGAACTGATCAGTATTCCAATGGCGGGTACGGTTTCTTCGCTAAACGTCTCGGTTGCCACTGGGGTTTGCTTATTTGAAGTTGTGCGCCAGCGAGCATTGAAAGCGTAATATCTCTTTTGCTATTGAGTTCAGAAAGCCAGCATTTACGGATGCTGGCTTTTTTATAGGGATTTTAATTAAATCATCAGTGATATAGAGGGCTTTCATCCCCGTTTGTGATGAGCCTGCCAGCAAAAATTCGCGCCTGCACCATACTTAACCCTGATTTATGAATGCCGATGGTACAGTTACTTTGGATAGAGTACCGAAATGGAGGAAGGTATGGAGTGGCAGACTCACTTGGTTTTCAATCAGCCGGAGCCATTATCGAACAGTAATTTATTTTTGTCTGACATGGCGTTGCGGGAAGCCGTGATGCGTGAACACGCTGGTTGGGATGGAGAGACTCTCTCTTTGATCGGGCTACAATTGGGATCACAGGAGTCTCTTGAACTTGGGCGGCTGGCAAACACCAATCCTCCTGAGTTATTGCGCTACGATGCTGTCGGGCAGCGGTTGAACCAAGTGCGATTTCATCCCGCGTGGTATATGTTAATGCAAGAGCTGGTCAATCATCGCCTGCATAATCTACCGTGGCAGGAAGATGCTCGAATCGGTTCTTTTGCCGCCCGTGCGGCGCGTTTTATCCTGCATGCGCAGGTGGAAGCGGGCACGCTCTGCCCAATAACCATGACCTTTGGTGCTATCCCACTACTACAGCAAACACTCCCTCCACTATTTCAAAACTGGCTATCGCCACTACTTTCTGATCGCTTTGATCCCCATCAGTCCATTGGTAGCCAGAAACGGGGCTTGTTGATAGGAATGGGCATGACAGAAAAACAGGGTGGCTCCGATGTACTCAGTAATACTACCCGGGCTGAGCCGCTGGAGGGGCGGGGCAATGGTGAGGCTTATCGTCTGGTGGGGCACAAGTGGTTTTTCTCTGTACCACAAAGTGATGCACACCTGGTGTTGGCGCAGACCGATGGCGGGCTATCCTGCTTCTTTTTGCCTAAAATATTGCCGGATGGCAGCTATAACGCCATTCGATTAGAACGGCTGAAAGATAAACTTGGCAACCGCTCCAATGCCAGCAGTGAAGTTGAGTTTGATAATGCGACTGCTTGGTTATTGGGGGATGAGGGCGACGGTGTGCGCCAAATTTTAAAAATGGGGGGCTATACCCGTTTTGATTGTGCGCTGGGTAGCCATGGTCTGATGCGGCGTGCCTTCTCCGTCGCGCTGTATCATGCGTGGCAGCGGCAGGCCTTTGGTAAGCCACTGGTAGACCAACCTTTGATGCGACAAGTGCTGAGCCGCATGGCATTGCGTCTGGAGGGGCATACAGCACTGCTGATGCGCTTAGCTAGCTCCTGGGAAAAGTCAGATGAGGCTCATGAGAAGATATTTAGCCGTCTACTGACTCCTGCGGCTAAATATCGGGTATGTGGGCAAGGCAGTGGGTTTGTTGCCGAGGCGATGGAGGTGCTGGGTGGGATTGGCTATTGTGAGCAGAGTGAACTGCCACGACTCTATCGTGAAATGCCGGTAAACAGTATTTGGGAAGGTTCCGGCAATATCATGTGCCTTGATGTACTGCGCACATTTCGCAAACTACCGGCAGCCCTCGAGATGCTACAGCAGGAGTTCTATCCGGTTCGCGGGCAGAATCGATTGTTTGATCGTGGGTGGCGGCAATTACAGCAGCGGCTGAAAAACCCCAAAGAGGAACAAGGGCGGGCATTAACTCAGCAACTATTCGATCTGTGTTGTGCTTCTCAGCTACTGCGTTTTGCCTCACCACCATTGGCCGATGCCTGGTGCCGCATGACCTTGGATCACCGTGATCAATATATGCTGCCGGAAGCGGTTTGCGCGCTACTGCTCAATCGCGGCAGCGGCTTTCAATAGGTAAATCAGCAGTCAGCAGCAATGAGTTACTTATACAGCAGTGCGTTGGCATACCAGGTGCCGGGATAAATGCTGTCGGACAACATAATAATCAAATAGTAGGGCGCGCCACTGGCATTAGCCCTACGTTGAATTTCGGCTTCTATATCCATCGGGCTACCAAATACCTGTGCTGAAACGGTGCCTACTTTTTGCAAATTAAGGCTCTGGGCGCGGGTAATTTCTTGTGCATAAGGCTGGATTGCAGGAGGGGGTGCTGGTGTCGTATGAAAAACACTACAACCCGAAAGCCCGAGCGCCAGCAGCAAAACCCCCATCACACGTTTTATCTTCATTTATTGCCTCTTTATCAACGGCGCGGTTACCGTAACACCCCAAGGTGAAGCGTAATATCTTGGAAGAAATTGATTTAAGACTTTATATCCTCATTTTGGCACACTGCCTTGTTCCTTGGGTATATTACGCTGGTTTTTCCTGTTTACGCTCCGCTGCATCAATAAAGGATTTTTGCCATGATTGAGATATCGCTGGAAAATATTAATGGTATTGAGGTGATTCATGCTGCCCCTGCGGGTAAACGCCAGCAGCCGCTACCGACCATTTTTTTCTATCATGGCTACACCTCATCAAAAGAGGTCTATTCCTACTTCGCCTATGCCTTCGCACAAGCCGGTTTTCGCACCATCTTGCCAGATGCGGATATGCACGGTGCGCGGTTTAACGGTGATGAATCACAGCGCTTATCCTATTTCTGGGAGATCCTGAAATCAAACATTGATGAGTTGCCTGCGATTAAACAACATTATCAACAAGCAGGATTGATTGACGGTGATCGCATTGGCGTGGCGGGGGCATCAATGGGCGGTATGACCACATTGGGGGCGTTTGCTCGCTATCCATGGGTGAAAGTGGCCGCAGACTTTATGGGGTCAGGTGATTTTACCTCACTGGCCCGCTCGCTGTTTCCGCCATTGAAAGCAGGGCAGCCGGTCAACGCTGCTGAATTTGAGCGCCGTTTAGCGCCGCTGGCGGATTATGAACTGCACCATCAGCTAGAAAAAATTGCAGAGCGGCCCTTATTGGTCTGGCATGGCGAGGCTGATGAAGTGGTGCCAGCAGCAGAAAGTACGCGATTGGTACAGGCGTTAAGGGCAAGCGGGCGCGCTAATCAGCTAACCTATATTACCGAGGCCGGTATTGGCCACAAAATTACCCCAAGTGCATTAAAGGCTGGAGTCACATTCTTCAGCAGCCACTTATAAAAAAGCCCCCAAAGGTCTGGGGGCAAGGGCATATCAAAGGGCTTTTTTGGTTGTTGGTCGTCGTATTCACTGGTGTTGTATCTATACTGCTGCGTCTAACGGTAAATCTCAGCATTGACCCGAATTGAGCTGTTGCTACCCGGCTCATGCATCTGAGTAATGTGGTATGCCGTAGCGCCGCGCTCATCAGCCATTTTGCTGATTTGTGCCACGGCGTCATCCGGTGACACCACATTATGGTTAAGAGAGATTTCGCCGATACTGACACGCTGCTGCTGCATCGCTTCCTGGCGGCTGATTTCTGTGGCGGCAAACGTGTTGGCGGATAGGAGCAAACTGACCGTGGCTGCGATGATGAGAGTGTGTTTCATAGGTGACTCCAATATCTTTTACCCGTCATACTTCAAGTGGCAGGCGCGTTGGCTGCCTTCGTTCACCCCAGTCACTTACTGGTGTAAGCTCCTGAGGATTTGCTCAGTTGCCGCCTTCCTGCAACTCGAATTATTTAGGGTATGTTTATATACTTTGAATAACTTTCGATTAACGCTACCGCTTAATATGCGGTGGATGTAAATAATTCTAGTCGCTTTTGTTAATTTAAAAATACGTAGTAATTGATTCACTTGGTCAAAAAAAATGAATGATATTTTCACTGAGCCAATGATTTTATTGAAAGATTTAATAGACTAATGGATCTACATCCATTGGTTATTTAATGAACAAAAAATGCCTTTTTAGCGAAGTAAGGGCCAGAACAAGAATAAATCCCCGTCAGTCCTTGAGTTTCAAACCGCCCGCAAGTATAGTTACGCGTCATTTTTCAGCCGCACACAAACACGTTCCTTGCCTCCATGGGCCGCGGTTGACCCTATCAGGAGGCTGAATAATCCGTAAGGAGCAATAATCGATGCGTCATTACGAAATCGTTTTTATGGTCCATCCTGACCAAAGCGAACAGGTTCCGGGCATGATCGAGCGCTATAGTGCAACTATCACTAATGCTGCTGGTACGATCCACCGTCTGGAAGACTGGGGCCGCCGTCAACTGGCTTACCCGATCAATAAACTGCATAAAGCTCACTACGTTCTGCTGAACGTTGAAGCCCCGCAGGAAGCGATCGATGAGCTGGAAACAAACTTCCGCTTCAACGACGCCGTTATCCGTAGCATGGTTATGCGCGTTAAACACGCGGTAACTGAAGCATCACCAATGGTTAAAGCGAAAGACGAACGCCGTGAGCGTCACGACTTCGCATCAGAAGCCAATGATGATTCTGAAGCTGGGGATTCTGAAGAGTAATTGCCGTGGTGACCACTAATCGTCTGGTACTTTCTGGCACAGTGTGCAAGACGCCGGTTCGAAAAGTAAGTCCTTCTGGTATTCCGCATTGTCAATTTGTGCTTGAGCACCGATCAACACAGCAGGAAGCCGGATTTAGCCGACAAACATGGTGCAGAATGCCGGTTATTGTCAGCGGACAAAAGTCACAAGCATTAACTCACAGTATAACGGTCGGCAGTCAGTTAACCGTTGAAGGCTTCATTAGCTGCCATCAAGGTCGCAATGGGCTGAACAAATTGGTTCTGCATGCCGAGCAGATTGAATTTATAGATTCTGGAGACTAGCCAAATGGCACGTTATTTCCGTCGTCGCAAGTTCTGCCGTTTTACCGCGGAAGGCGTTGTAGAGATTGATTATAAAGATATCGCTACGCTGAAAAACTATATCACTGAAAGTGGTAAAATTGTCCCGAGCCGTATTACCGGTACTCGCGCAAAATACCAGCGTCAGCTCGCCCGTTGTATCAAGCGCGCACGCTACCTGTCTTTGTTGCCGTACACTGATCGTCATCAGTAATCGGCCACTGTCCATTAACGACTTTGAGAGGATAAGGTAATGCAAGTTATTCTGCTTGATAAAGTAGCAAACCTGGGCAGCCTGGGTGACCAAGTGAACGTTAAAGCGGGCTATGCTCGTAACTTCCTGGTTCCACAAGGTAAAGCTGTTCCGGCAACGAAGAAAAACGTAGAGTTCTTTGAAGCACGCCGTGCAGAATTGGAAGCCAAATTGGCTGGCGTTCTGGCTGCTGCACAAGCTCGCGCAACCAAAATTAACGAACTGGGCAGTGTCACCATCGCTTCTAAATCTGGCGATGAAGGCAAACTGTTCGGCTCTATCGGTACTCGTGATATCGCTGACGCAGTAACTGCGGCTGGCGTTGAAGTTACCAAGAGCGAAGTTCGTTTGCCGAATGGCGTTCTGCGTACCACAGGTGATCATGAAGTTCACTTCCAGGTACACAGCGACGTGTTCGCTAAACTGAACGTGATCGTGGTTGCAGAAGCGTAAGTTACGCTGCTGTTAACCTGCTAAAACGCCAGCCTCGTGCTGGCGTTTTGCTATCTGGTGGTTGATGAAAATAGTCATCTGCATGTTTGGCTCAACACTAAAAGCTTAACCCGCCGCTAAAATTTCAAACTTGCACTCTTCGGCGGCAACACCTGAACACTGGTAAATTTCTAGAAAAGGATTTTGTTGGTACACCCAGAGTGGTTGCCCACTGACCGATACTGACCAAGTTTTATTACCGTAGAACATATCTATCTGCCTACCTTGCGCCTGCAAGTTATAGGTACACTTTTGAAACTCACCCTGTCCAACGATATTGTTTTTATCACTATCAATGATGATCAGCGCTTCACTAAAATTTTTAACTGAACTGTTTGGTGGAAGGGTACCTTGTAATATGCCAACCCATTCTTCATTACCTGCCGCAGGTGCACTGTAAACTCCACCAATCTGTTTAATTGTATCCACTGGCGGGCAATGCAACTGAGCTAAGGCACCAAACGAGGTGAATAGCATTAAAAAAGGTAATTTGTATTTCATATCATAGTCACTCCCTTTATTTCTACCCGCTATCTTTCAGGCTGCTGGTGTGATGGCGATAGTCATGACTCTTGGGGACGCTCATCGGGATCTATGCGCTTGTCGCCTGGCTGCATCTTGAAATCTGTTGGGTATATGAATGTGGTTATCAATGGTGGATGGCGCTAACCATCCAGAAAACAACCTAATTCGGGAGAGACGACGTGACAATATCAAAGAAGGTAACGGGCAGGACAAAAGTGGCTATGGATAACGGCGATTAACGGTCACGACGATAACTGCCATCGCTCTGTCGGGTAAACAGCACTTCTGTATTATTGGTGGTTTCAATGGCCAGTGCGGCGACTACACCTTGAGCGTCCAACATAATTTTGATTTCTTGCCCAGCTTTCAGATTACTCAATGGCTTATCGCTACCCTCAACCTGTGCCATCGCAAAAACTTCATTGACCGGCAGGTTATTATCACGGAATAACTGTGCCAGTGTTTTCCCTGATTGAATTTGATAACTTTGCCAATTTCCCTGCGTCAAAGTCGGTGGTTCGGGTTCGGGAGACGCCACCGTTGGAGGTGGCGGAGCATCAAGATTGCCCTGTAATTGGGCTTGTAGTGGCGCGCTGCTGGACGGCGCGCTCACTGGGAAGGAAAGGTTGGTGTTATCCCGCGCTGCGGGCCACAGCAGTGCCAGCAGCAATACAGCGGTGGCGACAATAACCCAGCGGCGATGGAACAGAGGCAAAGGTTCCATCCATTCGAAACTGTCCGGCAAATGCCAGATTTTCAGCAGCAGACCTTTGATCCCCTTTTCTGCTGTGGCGGTTGCCACGGATTCAGGGGGCACATTAACGTTTGCAGCAACGCTATCTTCGGTAGTAACAACGTTCTCCGCAGAGGCTGTGTGCTCAGGCGCACTGATTTCAGACATCAGGTTTTGCTCATCGGCAGCTTTAGAATCCGGCATGATCTTCTGCCTAATCGTCAGCCAGGTGTGCAGCAGTGGTTGATAAACCCGATTATTCTTCCTTCTCCTGGGCGCGATTCTGCCCATGGTAACCTCTCTTCAACAACGTAAAACAACATAAAATTAAATATGGGCGGTAACCCCATAGGCTTCTAAGTATATACCTTTATCCCCGTTACCTTCCAAACTACGGTTTGTTGGGTGCTTTTAATTACCCGAATCACGGGCTTGAGCCATTCAACGGGGTCCACGCGCGGGGTGTCATTGTTTCTTTTTCTTCGACAAAAGTCATCATTCACGACGCAAGATTTTACCGCGCTCCCCTGCTGCTGTTATGCTGGCAACTTCAATATGATGAGTGACTAAAGGAAAATCCATGACGACCCCTTCTTTTGATAGCGTTGAAGCGCAAGCGAGCTACGGAATTGGTTTACAAATCGGGCAGCAATTGCAAGAGTCCGGGCTGGAAGGTTTATTGCCAGAAGCACTGTTGGCAGGTTTGCGTGACGCGATGGAAGGGAATGCACCGACCGTCCCGGTTGATGTAATACATCGCGCACTACAAGAAGTGCACGAAAAGGCTGATAAAGTGCGAGTTGATCGCCAGCAAGCTCTGGTAGAAGAAGGCAAAACCTTCTTAGAAGAAAATGCCAAGCGTGATGATGTGACCACCACTGAGTCTGGCTTACAGTTCTCCGTGTTACAGGCAGGTGATGGCCCGATCCCATCCCGGCAGGACCGTGTTCGTGTGCACTATACGGGCCGTCTGGTTGACGGTACGGTATTTGATAGCTCAGTTGAACGTGGTCAGCCAGCAGAATTCCCGGTCAGTGGTGTTATTCCAGGCTGGATTGAAGCCTTATCCATGATGCCTGTAGGTTCTAAGTGGAAGTTGTACATCCCGCACGGCCTGGCTTATGGCGAGCGTGGCGCGGGTGCGACTATTCCACCTTTCAGCGCATTGATGTTTGAAGTGGAACTGCTGGAAATTCTGTAATTTCTGCATGCGGTGAAACCAGAAAGGGCGGCGTGATGTCGCCCTTTTACATTTATTGATGCCGGCCATGACCAATAGCGAGATTATTCGCCTTTTAGCGCGCGCGGGAACAGCAAATTGTTTTCCAGATGAATATGTTCCATTAGATCAGTTATGAATTCATTGATACCGGTGTAGAGTGCCCGCCAGGTATTGCAGGCCCCTTCTGGTGGGGTGACATTTTGTGTTAACTGTTTTACCACTTCTAGCTGCTGCCCAACAGCATCGTGTTCCGCTTCCATCACAAATATTGGCCCACCAGCCTGAGACCCCATACCACGGGTTATCATTGGGAACAGAATTTGTTCCTCTTTGTACATATGCTGGGTTAGCTCTTCTAAAATTGCAGTAAGTTCAACCGCCAGTCCACGCGGACAGGCTGGTTTCTCGCCGTGTACCCGTTCAACTTTTTCCGCCATCAGAATTAATTCCGGTAACTGCTCACGATGGCGGTTATGGTAGCGGCTGATAATAAAATCGATGATATTAGCCAGTGGCTGCTGTTGCCAATCTTCAGATGACTGAGGTTCGGATTGCAAGGCACTCAGTTGTGCTTCCAGCTCATCGATATCAAGATTCAGCTTATTGGCTGCGCGTAGCAGTGTCTGTTTACCACCACAGCAGAAATCGAGCTGGTGGTGACGGAATAATTTTGTGGCTCGTGGAATAGCGATAGCCAGGGCACCGAGAGACTGATTGCGGTAATCCATAATGACACCTCATTGAGTAATTAAACATTTATAACATGCATAATAAATACATGTTATAGGTTGCGATATAACCACAAAGAGGTACTTGTGAAAAATAACAGCGCGTTGAAGCGCTGTTATCCGAGATTATTTGTTCTGTAAGTCGATTTGATAAACGGCAAAGCCAATTTCATCAGTACCTTGTACTTTCATCGGGTACTGCGCTTTTTGCTTGATAAATTCAGCGGCTTTAGCACTTGGCGACGTTTCAAAGCGGATATCCAGTGGCTGCTTGCTGTCGATCGTTGCCAGACGCCAGTTATTATCAGCCTGTGGGGTAACTTGCCCGTGTTTCTTGGTTTCAGCACTGATATAAGCCGACAGTACCGTCCGGTTTTCATCAGGAGAAGCAAATGCAATATGGCTGTCACCCGTACCGGCAAATTTACCGCTATAAGCCCGATAGTTGTTGGTCGCAATCAGGAATGTGGCTTTCGGATCGATAGGTCTGCCATTAAATGTCAGGTTTTTAATCCGTTCAGCTTTATCGTTGATCAGTGCGCATTCACCGTCATAGCGCGCAGGTTGGCTGATATCGATTTCATATTTCACACCATCGATAACATCAAAATTATAAGTGCGGAAACCATCCCAGTTAATCAACGATTGTGGCTTGCTGCTGGTCACATCAATTTGATTGAATTGCGCGGCAGAGCACTCTAACCATTGCTTAACTTCCGCCCCACTGGCTTTCACCACCACCAGTGTGTTCGGGTACAGATAGAGATCGGCGGCATTACGGAAGGTCAGCTCACCTTTTTCCACTTCAACAAAACTGGCGGGATCATTTTTACGCCCGCCGGCTTTGAAGGGGGCGGCGGCAGAGAGCACCGGCAGATTGGCTAAATCGGGGTCGCCTTGAATAAAGTGTTCGGTATAGGCGCGTTGAGCATTGTTCACAATCTGCACTGTCGGATCGTCTTGGATGAGTGCCAGATAGCTGTACATATTGTCCGATGCTTTGCCGATCGGCTGACTGACGAAGTCACGAGTACCCTGATGGTCTGCTGCTAGCACTTTTACCAGATTGGCATCTTCGGTTGCCAGCGATTTTTGTGCTGCTTTATCATAGATTGGGCGTGCTTCAGCTTTGGCTTCAGTAACTTGCCATGGGCCTTTATCATTATTCAGGACGAAATCGACCACCCCCAGATGATCACCCCACTGGCCCGGCATCACTGCTGCAATACCATTTAAAGTGCCTTGAGCGATATCAGCACCTTTGATGGCGGCAAAATCTTTACTGGGGAAAACGGCATGGGCGTGGCCGAACATGATGGCATCGATCCCCGCAACCTGGCTGAGATAATAAACTGAGTTTTCCGCCATGGTTTTATAAGGATCACTGGAAAGCCCGGAGTGCGGGATAGCCACCACCAAATCAGCACCTTGCTTGCGCATCTCAGGCACCCATTTCTTGGCCGTTTCAGTGATGTCGTTAACGGTCACTTTTCCGCTCAGATTCGCTTTATCCCATATCATCACTTGTGGCGGGACAAAACCAATGTAACCAATGCGCAAGTTATGGGTTTTACCTTCACGATCTTGCACTGGCGTGTCGACAATCAGATAAGGCTGGAACAGCGGCTTACCGGTTTTCACATCAATCACGTTGGCATTCACATAGGGGAATTTTGCGCCAGCTAGCGATTTTTTCAGATAATCCAGACCGTAGTTAAACTCATGGTTACCGATATTCCCTACCGCATAATCCAGCGTATTCATAGCTTTGTAGACTGGGTGAATTTCTCCGGTTTTCAATCCCTTGGCTGCCATATAGTCACCAAGCGGGCTACCTTGGATCAGGTCACCGTTATCCACCAGTACGCTGTTGGTCGCTTGTTGGCGGGCAGCACTGATCAGGCTTGCAGTGCGCACCAGACCAAACTTTTCGGTAGGTTTATCTTTGTAGTAATCAAAATCCATCATATTGCTGTGCAGGTCGGTGGTTTCCAATACCCGCAAATCAACGGTAGCAGCAGTTGCTACAGACATTGAGGTCGCGACAGCAATCAGGCTGGCAAGAAGAGATAACGTCAGCGGACGCGTGATCATGGCTTTCTCCATTAAAATCTATTCGACATGTATCGCAAAAGAATATGTAACTTTAATTAATTGCTACAACAAAGTGTGAAGTTTGGCAGAAAATGCCCCAGGATAACGCGCAGAAGTTCACAGTTGTGGCAGGTTAATCCCACTGATTTTATTGGAAGTTACCGACATTGATGGCTATTTGGTAGGAATCTTATTAGTCTGCAACTCTGATGATTGAGGGCATATCCCCGTTATCTTGTCACTTGCAGGTCTGCCGGTGGCACTTGTTGCCTTCATCTGGAAATCTACTGGGCTTAGATAATTAATTTTTACGTTTGCGTTCTAAACTGTATATATGGCGAACGAGTAGCGCGAGCCACTATATTGGTCTAAACAATCACTATTGGTCTAAATAATCACTATTGGTCTAAACAATCACTATCGATTTAAACAGCCATTATCAGTATCCGGCATGACTCATAATACCAAGGGGTGGATGATGTTAGAGCAAATTTGCCAGTTGGCCCGCGAGGCAGGCGTGGCGATTATGGCGGTCTATCAGGGGGATAAACCCCTTGATGTGGCCCATAAGAAAGATGATTCGCCAGTGACAGCGGCTGATCTTGCCGCTCACCAGATTATCAAAGCCGGATTGGCGGCACTGACTCCCGATATCCCGCTGTTATCTGAAGAAGATCCGCCGGTTTGGGCGGTACGTCAACACTGGCAGCGCTACTGGCTGGTTGATCCTCTGGACGGTACTAAAGAGTTTCTGCATCGGAATGGCGAGTTTACCGTTAATATCGCGTTGATTGACCAAGGAGTACCGGTGCTTGGCGTGGTATATACCCCGGTGACTGAAGTGATGTACAGCGCTGAAAACGGCCAGGCGTGGAAAGAGGAATGTGGCAGGCGCATGCAGATTCAGGTGCGTGCTGCGCTACCGCCGTTAGTGGTAGTCAGTCGCTCCCACAGTGATGCTGAACTGGAAGATTATTTGTCGCAATTAGGTGAACACCAGACTGTATCAGTCGGTTCGTCACTCAAGTTTTGTCTGGTGGCGGAAGGGAAGGCGCAACTGTACCCGCGCTTTGGGCCTACAAATGTATGGGATACTGCCGCCGGGCATGCAGTAGCCATTGCTGCCGGAGCACTGGTTCACGATTGGCAGGGTAAACCACTCTCTTATACCCCACGTGAATCTTTCCTGAACCCCGGCTTTAGAGTGTCTTTATTCTAACCACATAGCCAAAGGGGGTGGCGTTGCAGGGAGGTGGCACGCAAACGAATCATATAATTCGGGTGCGTGCCCGCAGCGAATCCCCAGTAGCTTCAAACCTTAAGAGGAGATTACTGTTTCACCAGTTGGTGCAATTGATCGATCACCTGCTGTACTTCCTGCGGTGTCAATGCGCCATCTTTGGCAAATTTCACATTCCCTTGTGGGTCCAATACCACAATCGCCGAGCCTTTTTCCGCTAGACCCCAGGCCTTTTTGACATTCCCGTCGCTATCGACCACAAATTGTGACCAGGGAAAGTCGCGTTTATTGCTTTCAATGCTGTTACGCACAAACACTGCCGTGCCGATGATGGCGTCATCAGTATTGACGATTGTCGTCGTTTGGTAATGTTCGTGTGGCAGATTAGCGTGCTTAATGGCTTCCACTAACGGGGCATTCAGCTCTTTTGCCGAGGTGCGGCCAGCAATATGTTGGATGACCCGCACTTTGCCGGGCAGTTGCGAGCTATTCCAGTTTTTGTAGCTAAACTGATCAGTAGCTTTATCATAATTTAATTCGCCTTTATCGCTGACACCCACCGGCGGTACCCGCTGGTTGATTTGTAGGGTGTGAGCGCAGGCCATTAGTGGTGTGAGTAGTAGTGACAGTATCAGCAGGCTATTTTTTATCATGGCATGTCCTTGTGGGATCTTATGGGTAATGTCGGGTACTAAGTCCTGCATGCAGGTCTACCCGTAGTCTTTCAAATTGCAGCGGTGTTGGCAGATTATGTTTGCCGCTTGCCAGCATCTTGAAACCTATTGGGCATCAGTTTTCCAATAATAGGTGCAGATCAGAGGTCTGTCCTGTTTCGCTACAGTATTTATTTCTGACACTTACTAGATGGTTATTCTGTAATTAAGTCTCATTTTATCTATATGGCCCTGTAATTTTGTGTAAATCCAGCAGCAATGACTGGTTTTGGCGGAACTAAAGCCCATACTCTAGGTCTATTACTCTGCAATTATATTACGTTACCTGTGATCTTGGTCGCTAAGGCACCAGAGGGAGCGTATTGATGTCATGGGAGGAAAGTAAAAAAATGAGGATCTTCCAACGTTACAATCCGGCTAAAGTGGCGATGTATGTCAAAACGCTTTTCCGAGGGAGGTTATATATCAAAGATATGGGGGCTTTTGAGTTTGACAAAGGTAAGATTTTAATCCCGAAAGTTAGGGATAAACGCCACTTTGAGGTGATGTCTGAGGTTAATCGGCAGGTGATGCGTTTGCAGGCTGAAATGTAAAAAACTCACTCCGAACAAATTTAATTGCGGCCCCTATTTTGGGGCCGCAATTGTTTTAAATAATGCTGATTTAAACTTTCACTAGGCATCACTGCTTTCGTGTGGGGCTTTTGGCAGGATTGGGGCTGGTAGGTCACTGAGTTTAGTCACCAGTAGCTGATCGATTTTGTAGCTATCGATATCGACTACTTCAAACTTGTAGCCGGCATATTTGACGAAATCAGTGCGTTTGGGAATTTTGCGCAGCATATACATCATAAAGCCGCCGATGGTTTCATAATTGCCAGACTGCGGGAACTCATCGATATGCAGCACTCGCATTACATCTTCAATCGGGGTGCCGCCCTCAATCAGCCATGAACTTTCATCACGAGCAACAATTTGCTCTTCCTGCCCCTGACCGACCAAATCCCCCATCAGCGTGGTCATCACGTCATTCAGGGTAATGATACCAACCACCAGGGCGTATTCGTTGAGGATAACGGCAAAGTCTTCACCGGCGGTTTTAAAGCTCTCCAGTGCCTCGGAGAGTGTCAATGTGTCTGGCACAATCAGGGCTGAGCGAATTTGCACGCCACTGCTCAGTACCAGACTCTGGTTACCTAATACCCGGTTCAGCAAGTCTTTAGAGTCGACATAACCCACAACTTGATCGATATGACCATCACATACCAAGAATTTAGAGTGTGGATGGGTCGAAATCTTCTCTTTTATGCTGTCTTCGCTTTCCCGCAGATCAAAATAAATCACACTTTCACGTGACGTCATCGACGAAGGAACAGTACGTGACTCCAGTTCAAAGACGTTTTCGATCAATTCATGCTCTTGCTTACGTAACACCCCGGCTAATGCACCTGCTTCCACGACGGCATAGATATCATCTGATGTGATGTCATCATTGCGTACCATTGGTAGCTTGAATAGTCGGAAGATTAGATTCGCCATCCCATTGAAGAACCAAACTAGTGGGCGACAAATCATCAGACAGAAGCGCATCGGGTTGACGATCCGAACGGCAACCGCTTCAGGTGAAATCATACCGATGCGTTTCGGGGTTAAGTCGGCAAAAAGAATAAATAAACTGGTGACCAGAACAAACGAGCAAATGAAACTCACCTGGTCGGCAAGCTCTGGTGACATGAAGCGCTCAAACACCAATTTAAAGGAGGGAGAAAACGCAGCATCACCGACGATACCCCCCAGAATGGCGACGGCATTCAAGCCAATCTGGACCACGGTGAAGAAAATCCCCGGAGTCTCTTGTAATTTAAGTACCCGCAAGGCGTTGATATCGCCTTCATCCGCCAGAAGTTTTAGTTTAATTTTGCGCGAAGCTGCCAGTGAAATCTCTGATAATGAGAAGAAGGCACTCACCGCAATTAAAAAAAGAATCAGTAAAATACTGTTTAACATAATCTGTCCGTGTCGTACCGACAATCGCGCCGGCGATCGTAAGGAAGGCCATACATTTGTTTGAATTAAAAAATACTGTTTAAATTTAAGATAACGGCAGAAAGCCGCCATCGGGCCGAGTGAACAGCCCGAATAGTATAACCCGTCTTACTTTAAGTTGCAGCGGAGTTAGCTAGGTTCATTACTCCGGCCATGCTTGAAATCCCTCTGTGGGCTAGCATAAATGCTGTTCAAACCGCATTCCAAGCGATTTGTCATTCCCTTGCTGCCAACCTGCAACTCTACGCAATTTGGGGATAATCGCAGCGATAAGCGCGTGGGCAACCTTACAAATCAGGCGGCATACACACGCCAATACCACCAAGGTTACAATATCCATGTGGATTTTTGTGCAAATATTGCTGGTGGTCATCCTCGGCATAGTAAAACGGCAGTGCAACCGCCACTTCACTGGTAATCAACCGGCGATCACCAGCTTGCTCCATGGCTTGCTGGAACAAGGCTTTGCTCTCGTTAGCTTGCACTTGCTGCTCAGGTGTCAAAACGTAAATGGCTGAACGATATTGTGTTCCGACATCTCCGCCTTGACGCATTCCTTGGGCGGGATCGTGATTTTCCCAGAAAATCTGCAATAGTTGCTTATAGCTGATGATGGCCGGATCAAAGACAACACGAACCACTTCTGCATGGGCTGTGCGGCCACTACAAACTTCATGATAGGTTGGGTTTGGCGTGTAGCCACCGCAATAACCTGCGGCAGTACTGTAGACGCCAGGCAGTTGCCAGAACAGGCGCTCAACACCCCAGAAGCAGCCCATGGCGAAGATAGCGATCTCCATTCCGTCAGGGATATGTGTCATGGAATGCCCATTCACCACATGGAGAGTTGCGACTGGCATTGGTGTGATTCGCCCGGGTAAGGCATTCGCCGCATCAATGACGGCAGTTTTGTCAAAATTTTGCACCAAAATAGGCTCCAATATTTACAGTGAATTTGAAGTTTACAGTAAATTAATAACAAGATGTTTACAGTGAATAGGTATAGACAGTTGTATCTGATTGCGAGTTTGCACACAATAAGAGCCATTCTGCGTTAATGTATCGGCTTAAGGTGGAGTTTTAGGGATAACAGGCTTAAATCGGTCTTTAAGTGCGGAATGATTGCGTAAGTGATAAAAAGTCCGTCAGATCGTTTTTACAGGAAAATATACCCAATAGGTTTCAAGATGCGGTAAAGCGGCAAGGGAGAGCACCCTGATGAGCTTATAGGGTAAGTGATTCGGATGACAAATCTGCTGGGAGCAGATTTAAATGCTGCTTGCAGAGGTCAGGTCGAGTAATGAGAGTTGCCAATACACCTGCAATTTGGAAGATGGCAGGTATAAAATTAATTAGGAGTACGCGTGCCACGATACCCTATTTTGTGTTTTTTGTGCGTATTGCTCGCCACACCTCTTGCCTACGCTGCCAATGTGCGGTTGCAGGTCGAAGGTCTTAGCGGGGATTTAGAGAGAAACGTCAGGGCGCGTTTATCAACAATTGGTACGGATGAAGTGACGTCCGATGGCCGTTTCCGCTCAAGGGTGGATGACGCCATTCGTCAGGGGCTACGCGCGTTAGGTTATTACGACCCCACCATCACCTTTGATTTGCAGCCGCGCCCGGCACCTGCACGTTCCGTTTTAATTGCCAAAGTGATTCCTGGTGAACCGGTTTTGATTGCTGGTGTTGATATTGTGCTGCAAGGTGGGGCGAAAACTGATCCTGATTATCTATCACTGGTACGCCGCGATACCCCTAAAATTGGCTCAGTCCTCAATCATGGTGATTTTGATAATTTCAAAAGTTCACTGACGGGCTTAGCGTTACGCCGTGGTTATTTTGACGCCAATATGATCAAAAGCCAGTTGGGCGTTGCTGCTGAGTTGCGCAAAGCTTTTTGGGATATTGATTTTGACAGTGGCGAGCGCTACCGGTTTGGTAAAGTTGCCTTCCAAGGCTCGCAAATCCGTGAAGATTTTCTGCAAAATTTGGTGCCCTTTCATGAAGGTGAGTTTTATACCTCTGATGAACTGGCCGAATTGAACCGCCGTCTGGCTGCGACTAACTGGTTTAACTCGGTGGTGGTTTCACCGGATTTTCGCGACGCGAGAAAAACCAAAGTCCTGCCACTGGATGCGGTCGTCACTCCACGTACTGAAAATACGGTTGAATTGGGGGGCGGTTATGCGACCGATGTCGGTCCACGTCTGACGGCCAGTTGGCGTAAGCCGTGGATGAACTCCTACGGGCATAGTCTAACCACCAGTACTACACTTTCCGCGCCCGAACAGACGCTGGATTTCAGCTATCGAATCCCACTGTTAAAAAACCCGCTGGAACAGTATTACCTGCTACAGGGTGGGTTCAAACGCACCGATCTGAATGATACAAAATCTGACACCACCACCCTGAACGTTGCCCGTTTCTGGGATCTGTCCAGTGGTTGGAAACGTTCAGTTAACCTGCGTTGGAGTTTGGATCACTTTACTCAAGGTAGTGTCACCGATACCACCATGTTGCTGTATCCGGGGGTGAACATCAGCCGTACCCGTCAGCGCGGCGGCGCTATGCCGGTGTGGGGGGATAGTCAGAATTATTCTATTGATGTGTCTGATACCACATGGGGGTCAGATGTCGATTTCGCCATATTCCAGGCGCAAAACGTGTGGATTCGTACTTTGGGTGAGAAGAACCGTTTTGTCGTTCGGGGTAACTTAGGCTGGATTGAAACCAATGATTTCGACCGGGTACCGCCGTCACTGCGCTTCTTCGCCGGTGGGGATCGCAGTATTCGTGGCTATAAATTCCGTGATATTTCCCCACGCGATAGCGAAGGTAAATTAACCGGTGCCTCTAAACTGGCAACCGGTACGCTTGAGTATCAATATAACGTTACCGGAAGATGGTGGGGGGCTGTATTCGTCGATTCGGGTGAAGCGGTTAACGATATTCGCAAGAGCGATTTCAAAACTGGCGCCGGGGTTGGGGTCCGTTGGGCTTCTCCGGTCGGTCCGATCAAGCTAGACATCGCCAAACCTATTGGTGACAACGAAGCACGTGGCGTGCAATTTTATATCGGTTTGGGGCCTGAACTATGATGTTGGTAAAGGGAGGGAAGTGGATAAAGAGACTCAGTATCGCATTTCTGCTCATTATCCTGCTGCTGGTCGGGGCTTTGGCGGGTTTGTTAGGCACCACCAGTGGTCTACATTTTGTGATAAACAGTGCCGCACGTTGGGTTCCCGGGCTGGATATCGCCAGTGTCAGTGGGGGGTGGCGTGACCTCACCTTAAAAGGCATTCAATATCAAATGCCGGGTGTCACTGTTAAAGCAGGGCAGTTCCATCTTTCATTACAGCTCTCTTGTCTAAAACGCAGTGAGTTGTGCATTAATGCCCTGACGGCACAAGATATTGATGTGGTGGTGGATACCAACGCCATGCCACCTGCGGCCCCTGCTCCTGCCAGTAGTGAACCGATGGGGGAACTTAGTACTCCGTACCCCATTACATTGCGTATGCTGTCGCTGAATAATGTCAAAGTCACTATTGATGACACCGCGATTTCACTGGATGAATTCCGCACTGGAGCACATTGGCAACAGCGCGCACTGGCACTAATGCCAACCAAAATCAGTGGGTTATTGATAGCTTTACCAAAAACGGTGCCAGCGATGGTGCCGGATGCGGCTAAACCTGCGGTTGAAACGGCTATCGCGGTAAAAGAAGCGGTTGAGCAACAGGCAGCCGCGCCATCAGAGCAGGAAGCTCCGCTAGGTGAAACGTTAAAAGCGCTGTTTGCTAAACCGTTACTGCCAGAATTGCCGGACTTCCGCTTGCCGCTGGATTTACAGATTAAAGAGATCTCAGGGCAACAACTCCGGCTTACAGGTGATACCGACGTACTTATCAGTAGTCTTTTGCTGCAAGCCAGCACGCAACAAAACCAAATAACACTGGATAAGCTGGAGATTAAATCGCCACAGGGTGGGCTGTCAGCACAGGGTGACGCCACGCTGGCCGATAAGTGGCCAGTGAGTATGGTCATCAATAGTGCGCTGAACATTGAGCCGTTGAAAGGCGAAAAAGTAAAATTAACTGTCGGTGGTGCGCTGCGCGAAAAACTCAACGTGGCACTCAATCTGTCAGGCCCGGTGAGCGCGCAACTGGATGCAGAAACTGCGCTGGCACAGGCTGGTTTGCCACTGGCGTTAACTCTACAAAGCAAGCAACTGCGTTGGCCGTTGAGTGGCGAACCGCAATATCAAATTGATAATCTTCGAATGCGCCTCAATGGGCAGGCGACAGATTACGCACTCTCGATCCGTTCTGATTTTAAAGGCACTGACCTGCCACCGGCAGTGTTCACTCTTGACGGTAAAGGGAGTGTTGAGCAATTCAATCTGACCCGTTTACGTCTGGCGGCATTGCAAGGTAACACTGACCTGACTGGCGTAGTGGATTGGAGTAAAGCAATCAGTTGGAACTCGGTATTAACCTTATCGGGTATTAACACTGCGAAGCAGTGGCCGGAGTGGCCAGCAAAACTGGATGGTAGAATTGTCACCCGTGGCAGTATCCACGGTGGTAGTTGGCAATTACAAGTACCGGAGCTGGTACTGGACGGGAATGTGAAACAAAACCGTGTGACGGCCCGTGGCTCCCTGACAGGGAATGCGGCAGGCCAGTGGCATATTCCGGGCATTAATCTGGCATTGGGCCGTAATAGGCTAGATGTGAGAGGTAACCTTAGTGACACCTGGCAGCTCGATGCCACTGTGGATGCGCCACAACTTGATGGTGCGTTACCGGGATTGGGAGGCGTGATGAAAGGGGCGCTGAAATTGCGCGGCAACCTTACAGCACCACAACTGTTAGTGGACCTCACCGCCAGCCGCCTGCAATGGCAGGAACTGACCATTAACCGGGTTAAGATTGATGGCGACGTTCGCTCCACGGATCAGATTCAGGGTCAATTGGCCGTTAGGGTTGAGCAACTCAAGCAAGCGGAGTTGGTTGTAAGTTTATTGACGCTAGATGCCCGGGGTAGCGAAAAACAGCATCAGGTGCGCCTGAATATACAAGGGGAACCCGTTTCCGGTCAGTTGGCGCTGGATGGGAGCTTCGATCGCCAACAACAACGTTGGCGCGGTTCGCTTAATAACACGCGTTTCGATACGCCGGTAGGTGAATGGCGTTTAAGCCGTGCGATGGCATTGGATTACCAAAATAGCCAACAGCGGGTCACCATCGGACCCCACTGTTGGCTTAACCCAAATGCAGAACTTTGTGTTCCTCGGGCCATTGAAGCTGGCCCTAGTGGGCAGGCGAGTGTGGTGCTTAATCGCTTTGATTTAGCGATGATAAAACCATTCCTTGGGCCGGATACCACCATGAGTGGCGTGTTCACTGGCCGGGCCGATGTCAGTTGGACGGCCGGTGGTAACCTGCCAGATGTACGGGTATCGCTCAGTGGCAATGGGGTTAAAGTGCAGCAAATGGTGCAAGGGAACCCGCTACCGATTGCTTTTGAAACGCTGAATCTCAATGGTGGCCTAACCAATGGGCAAGTGCGGGCTGATTGGTTGATTAAACTGGTGAATAACGGCCAGTTCTCCGGGCAGGTACAGGTTGCTGATCCACAAGGGCGGCGCAATTTGTCCGGTAATATTGCTATCAGTAATATTTCTTTGGCAATGATTAACCCGATACTGAGTGATGGTGAAAAAGCCGCTGGTACATTAAACGCCAATCTGCGTTTAGGGGGGAATGCGAAGAGCCCGCTAGTCTTTGGTCGTTTGGCGCTGGATAATGTCGATGTTGATGGTAGCTGGATGCCATTTGATATTACCGAAGGGCGTCTGGTGATGAACTTCGACGGTATGACCTCAACGTTGGAGGGGTTAATTCGGACTTCTCAAGGGCAGCTCAATCTCTCCGGTGATGCCGATTGGCGTGATATCAATGCCTGGCGTGCCCGAATCGCCGCAAAAGGCAATAAGTTACGGGTCACGGTTCCACCGATGGTGCGGATTGATGTTTCACCGGACATTGTTTTTGAAGCGACACCGCAGTTATTCACCCTCAATGGTTCGGTCGATATTCCATGGGCGCGGATAACGGTGCAGGAAGTGCCGGAAAATGCGGTGGGTGTCTCATCAGATGAGGTGATGCTCAATAACGATCTGAAACCTATCTCCCCACGGACGGCCAGTATTCCAATCAACAGTAATCTGGTGATTCGGGTAGGTAATGATGTGCGTCTGAATGCATTTGGTTTGAAAGCCCGTTTGCAAGGTAATTTGAAAATGATCCAGGATCAGCGCGGGTTGGGCTTGAACGGGCAAATTAATATTCCGTCGGGTAGCTTCCGTGCTTATGGTCAGGATTTAATCGTCAATAAAGGGATATTGCTGTTCTCCGGCCCGCCGGATCAGCCGCTACTCAATATTGAAGCGATACGAAATCCAGATGCTACGGCAGACGGTGTTACTGCTGGTGTGCGGGTTACCGGGATGGCTGATGCTCCACGGCTAGAAGTATTCTCGGATCCGGCTATGTCACAGCAGGAGGCGTTATCATACCTGTTGCGTGGTCAGGGGTTGAGTAATTCGGGGGCCGACAGTGGCATGATGACCTCAATGCTTATTGGCATGGGGGTTGCGCAGAGCGGTAAACTTGTGGGTAAAATCGGCGAGGCATTTGGTGTCAGTAACCTGGCACTGGATACGCAGGGAGTCGGTGATAGCTCACAAGTCGTGGTAAGTGGTTATGTCACTAAAGATCTGCAAGTAAAATACGGTGTGGGTATATTTGACTCGCTGGCGACGTTAACATTACGTTATCGATTGATGCCAAGGTTGTATCTGGAAGCGGTGTCTGGTATTGATCAGGCATTAGATGTGCTTTATCAGTTTGAGTTCTAACCATGCGAATTATTGTCTACGGTAGTTTACGGCGCAAGCAAGGTAATAGTCATTGGATGACGGACGCCCAGTGGTTGGGTGAACATGACCTTGCAGGCTTTGATATGTACAACTTAGGTCATTATCCGGCGGTTATCCCCGGAGACGGCACTGTGCATTGTGAGGTTTATCGGATTAACTCATCTATTATGAATGAGTTAGATGAACTTAAAAGTAATACTAAGGATTACCGGCGCGAGCTGATTCAGACGCCTTATGGTAGCGCGTGGATATACCTTTATCGCTTACCGCTCGAAGGTGTGCCACGTATCTACAGTGGCGATTGGCTAAAACGCCATGAAGAGAGCGACAAGCCGTAAAATTAAGCTGTTATTAGCAAAAAAAAACACCGCTCACAAGGCGGTGTTTTTACTTTTCGCGCTTAAAGCATCCTCAAGAGGCGCTTTTTGGCATGCGAAACGGGAAATTACTTCTTCGCACGTTCGAAAGAGGCCAGGATCTCGGCTTTAGCTGCGGCGGCATCTTCCCAACCATCCACTTTCACCCACTTGCCTGTTTCCAAGTCTTTGTAATGTTCAAAGAAATGTTTGATCTGCGCTTTCAGCAGTTCTGGCAGATCATTTACATCTTTAACGTGGTCGTATTCTTTGGTCAGTTTGCTGTGTGGAACCGCAACCAGCTTGGCATCTTCGCCCGCTTCGTCAGTCATTTTTAACACGCCAACCGGACGGCAACGAATCACGGAACCTGGTTGCAACGGATACGGTGTTGGCACTAGCACATCAACCGGGTCGCCATCTAATGACAGGGTGTTGTTGATATAACCGTAGTTACATGGATAGAACATGGCAGTAGACATGAAGCGGTCTACAAACAGCGAGCCAGTCTCTTTATCGATTTCATATTTGATCGGATCCGCATTCGCAGGGATTTCGATCACTACATAGATATCTTCTGGCAGGTCTTTACCTGCGGGTACTTGGTTCAAGCTCATGTCGGTTTCCTTTTATCAAACCAGAAATGGAGTGCTGGCTATTATAGCCAACTCTTTTGTGAATTCCCGCCCTTTTCACTGTCAGATAGCGGTGAGATTGCCTGAGTGAGGGCCATTTCAGTGAGATAAAATCCCGTCATTCGCTAAATGTATCTATTTTGAGCTGTTTTTCCGGTGAGAGTTCAAGCTGACATCTGTATAGCCGATAACTTAATCAAACAATAAGACCGTCCGCTGTAATGCTAACGCTTTGTAATCTTAACCATTTGCACATAACCGGAAAAAAACCGATGTTAAAAAAGATTACCATTAAGAATGGGCTTATTGCCCAGCTAAGCTTTATGTCGTTGATTTTATTAGTTGTCAGTGTTATCGGGATTAATTCAATTCAGGAAAGTTCGCGCTCGTTGCAAATCATAAATCAAATCCAGGGGGAGGAACTGGGATCTCTATCTAATAGCTTTAATGCCACGTTAAGCGCCAGAACTGAAGCAGCTCTGGCGATCCATCAGTTAGAAATTGGTCTGATTGAGGAATCGTTACAAACGGCAAAACAGGCTGAAGGTTCACTGGCATTATCGCAAAAAGAGATGGCACGTTTTGTCAGTGCGGTATCTGACCGGGGAGACGGGCAGGGATTGGCGATAAATATCCAGAAAAGTTATAAAAATTATATTGATAAGGGCGTAATACCCATGCTGACCGCGATCAAGGCGGGGTATGCTGACGAGTATTACGCTGTATTGGAAAAGAGTATTACCGACATTAGTAAAGCCTTTAACAATGATGTCACTGCCTTTCGCAGCTATGCACTGGATGCTGGTCAATTGCAAATCGCCAATGCAAATAATGCCGCCAAAATTAAACTGACGATCATTGTAGCTGCTGGGGTGATCACGTTGATCTCTGCGGTACTGGCATGGTTTGCGCTCAAATACATTATTTTGCAGCCGTTGGTGCAATCAATTCATCAGTTGGAATATATAGCTGCTGGTGATTTAACTCACAGTATCAATAGTGAGGGCAACACTGAATTGGCCCGATTGGCAAAGGCGTTACAGACGATGCAGCAATCGCTGGTGGCGTCAGTGAGTAATGTACGGGATGTGGGTGGGCAGATTGGTATTGGCTCGCGGGAATTAGCTGCCGGTAACAGTCATTTGGCTGAACGTACAGAGGAGTCGGCGTCTTCTTTGGAACAGACTGCGGCCAGCATGGAGCAGTTGACCTCAACCGTAAAAATGAATGCTGAAAACTCGGATCAGGCTAATCGTTTGGCGATGAGTGTATCGGATATTGCCAATAAGGGCAGTGAGGCCGTGAGTCATGTGGTTGATAAGATGCAGGCAATTACCACCAGTTCGCGCCGTATCTCCGATATTATTGCCGTAATTGATGGTATTGCGTTTCAGACTAATATTCTGGCACTTAACGCTGCGGTTGAGGCCGCCAGAGCCGGTGAACAGGGGCGTGGTTTTGCTGTGGTCGCGGGTGAGGTACGTAATCTGGCACAACGCAGTGCGCAGTCGGCGAAAGAGATCAAAGATCTGATTGTTGAGTCGCAAAGTCGGGTGAAGGAGGGCGCAGACATGGCCGAATCGGCAGGGAAAACCATGCATGAGATCGCTGATGAAGTTAGCCGGGTAACGGCATTGATGCGTGAGATCTCAGCCGCAAGTTATGAACAAAGTAGCGGTATTGAGCAAGTGAATGTAGCTATTGCGCAAATGGATCAGGTTGCCCAGCAGAACGCCGCATTGGTTGAACAGGCCGCCGCGGCGACGCGATCATTAGAAGAGCAAGCCAATGCATTGTCAGCCAGTATGGCAGTGTTTAAATTGCACAATCATGAGTTGGCGGTTGGAGCATAAAAAAGCAGCGGCTTAGGGGCCGCTGCTCTCTTTTTTAACTGTATTTACCCAAATTACTTGGCTTCTTCATCCGGGAATTTGGCAATAAAACCTTCCGCATCTTCCACCATGGATTTGGTACCGACAAAGAAAGGTGCGCGCTGATGCAGTTTCTCTGGCACGATATCCAAAATGCGGTTCACCCCATCCGTCGCCTTACCACCGGCTTGTTCTGCCAAGAAGGCCATAGGGTTGCATTCGTACAGTAAACGCAGTTTCCCTTGTGGGTGGCTAGCGGTGCTTGGGTAAATATAAATACCGCCTTTCAATAAGTTACGATGGAAGTCGGCAACCAGTGAACCAATGTAGCGTGAGGTATACGGGCGCTGGGTGGCTTCATCTTGTTCCTGGCAGTACTTGATGTATTTCTTCACACCCAATGGGAATTTAATGTAGTTCCCTTCGTTGATGGAATACATGCAACCGGTTGCGGGATAACGCACTTTTTCGCCGGATAAACAGAAAACGCCCAGCGACGGATCATAAGTGAAAGTATGGACACCGTAACCTGTGGTATAGACCAGCATGGTTGAAGAACCGTAGACGACATAACCTGCGGCAACTTGTTTAGTGCCAGGTTGCAGGAAGTCAGCTTCAGTAATCGGAGTACCAAATGGGGTAATGCGGCGATAGATGGAGAAAATAGTACCGACGGATACATTCACATCGATATTTGAAGAACCATCCAGCGGATCCATCAGAACGACATATTTGGCATTTTCTGCCCGGCCACCATCAAAGATAACAATATCATCTTCTTCTTCGGAGGCGATACCGGCAACTTCGCCACGCGCCTTTAGGGCCGCTTTTAATTTTTCATTGGCAAACAAGTCCAGTTTCATCTGGTCTTCGCCTTGAATATTGGAAACACCGCTGGCACCTAAAATATCAACCAGACCTGCTTTGTTGATATCGCGATGAATAATCTTCGCGCCGAGTTTGATTGCTGAAAGTAATGCAGTTAATTCGCCGGTGGCGTGAGAGAAGTCTAGCTGTTTCTCAACGATGAATTCGCCTAACGTTTTCATGACTCAATCCCTGGATCTACGGTTAAATATCGATTTATTAACAAACAACACACCTGATGGCAGCAGTGTAGCCCAAAGGTGAGAATGATTCATAGGCAATTCCATTTCTTCTCTTTGATTCTGAGCGGTAGAATGGTTACAAACTCGAAGCTTATTAATACGGAAAATTTATGCGCATTCACATATTAGGTATCTGCGGCACTTTTATGGGCGGCCTGGCAATGCTGGCCCGCTCATTAGGTCATGAAGTGACAGGAGCGGATGCTAACGTGTATCCACCAATGAGCACGTTGCTGGAGAATCAAGGGATCGATTTAATTCAGGGATATGACCCAGCTCAACTGAGTCCCACCCCGGATTTAGTGATCATTGGTAATGCCATGAGCCGTGGTAACCCTTGTGTTGAAGCAGTATTAGAGCAAGGCATCCCTTATGTTTCCGGCCCACAATGGTTACATGACCATGTATTGCCAGAGCGCTGGGTATTAGCGGTGGCGGGTACACACGGAAAAACCACCACTGCGGGTATGGTGACCTGGATTCTGGAAGCCTGTGGTTATGAACCGGGATTCGTCATTGGCGGAGTGCCGGGTAATTTTGATGTATCAGCACGTTTAGGTAATAGCCCATTCTTTGTCATTGAAGCTGATGAATATGATTGCGCCTTCTTTGATAAGCGCTCTAAGTTTGTTCACTACAGCCCAAGAACGCTGGTTATGAATAACCTTGAGTTCGATCATGCGGATATTTTTGACGATCTGAAAGCTATCCAGAAGCAATTCCATCATCTGGTACGTTTAGTGCCAGGGAAAGGCAAAATCATCGTGCCGGATAATGATAATCACCTGAAGCAAGTGATGGCGATGGGCTGCTGGAGTGAGCAAGAGTTGGTCGGCGAAACTGGCAGTTGGTCGGCGCGCAAAGTATCAACCGATGCCAGTGTTTATGAAGTGTTTCTTGATAATAAATTAGTGGGTGAGGTCAGCTGGTCACTGGTGGGTGAACACAATATGCATAACGGTTTGATGGCGATCGCTGCCGCCCGTCATGTGGGGGTTTTACCCGCCGATGCTTGCAAGGCACTGGGTGATTTTATTAATGCTCGTCGCCGGCTGGAATTGCGGGGTGAAGCTCATGGTGTCACGGTTTATGATGATTTTGCTCACCATCCAACCGCTATTCTTGCCACTCTGGCGGCACTGCGCAGTAAAGTGGGTGGGACTGCGCGTATTTTGGCTGTTTTAGAGCCACGTTCTAACACCATGAAATTAGGGCTATGTAAAAATGAGTTAGCACCTTCATTAGGCCGTGCGGATGAAGTGTTCCTGTTCCAGCCGCAGCATATTCCTTGGCAGGTAGTGGAAGTGGCCGAAGCTTGTATTCAGCCTGCACATTGGAGTGCTGATATTGATGCGTTAGTCGATATGATCGTGAAAACAGCACAACCGGGTGATCACATTCTAGTGATGAGTAACGGTGGTTTTGGTGGGATTCATAACAAATTGCTGAGCGCTTTGGATAAAAAAGCGGAGCAAGAAGCTCTATCGCAGGATTAAGTCGGATAAAAAAAGCCCCCGCGATAGCGGGGGTAAAGGGTTCGTCGGATAGACGAGGGATTATTCGGATGTGGGCTGACTTCAGCCAATACCTTGTTGCAATCAATACTCTATTCAATAAGCTAAAAATTAGTATTTATCTTTATTTTCAGTCTATTGAATAAATCATCAAGATACGAAAGTATGCCCCTCTGAGCGGGGCATTTACTTTCACTGCTGGCGCTTAATCTTATTTGTAAATCTTAGCTGTGGCGTGCCAACCATTGTCTTGATGCATACCAATGATTTTGTATGCCGTAGCGCCTTCACTATCAGCTTTTTTCGCGATGGCCTGCTCAATATCAGAAGGAGCACCGGTAATCGCGCTCACACTGACTGCGCCTAAATCAGTCATTTTGCTTGCTTGGGCGGCATTGATTGATTCCGCAGCAGATGCGCCGAAAGCAACAACAGAAAGTAAACTCAGGGCTGCCAGAGTAGTTTTGATTTTCATGATTTTTCCTTAATCAGATTCAACAATCCAAAAGTACTTTTAATGATTCTGGTACTTTTAGTTTATTGTTTTTACTGTTTATTTAATTTTTTTCAATTTGGGCTTCACGCCATTTTTGATCTATCTATCGCGAATTACTGGTAAATCTTGGCAGTGGCATGCCAGTTATTTTCTTCTCGCACTTCGATCACTTTGTAAGCTTTAGCGCCCATAGCATCAGCTTTATCAGACAGCGCCTGACGAATATCGGATGGTGCGCCGTTAAGGCCACTGACGGTAATGGTGCCCATTGGTTGTAATTTTGCAGCCTGATTCTCATTGATAGAATCTGCTGCAAAAACACCAAATGACAGTACAGAGAGAATGCTGGCGGTTGCGATGGTAGTTTTAATATTCATGTTATTGCCTCTATTTATTCTTTATCACTTTGCATGAAGTGTGATTTACGTCACGAAAATGAGTATACATCTAGTAACTGAGAATATTAATAGCAAGCTAATAATATTTAAGGTCACTTTATCGTTAGTGACTACTTTTTAAGAACTAAAAGGAATAAAAAGTGATTAAAAAACAGCACGCTCAAGTAAAAACTTAATGTTTTCAATTGAATAAGCGTTTTTGACTAAAAGTGCGTTAGTCAGTGGTAGGTTTGACTGTAAGGGAGAGATAAGCAGAATTATTTTGTGGCTTAGACCGAAATCAGTAGTTATATGCCCTGGTTAAAGGCTATGAAGGTATGATTAATCGGATAACGGTGACAGGGATACAGTGCGGCGCAGAAGGCCGCATCTATATACATCAGACATAAAGATGTGGAATTAAAGCTCTTGTTCGAATAGCCCAAGAATGGCTTCATGCAGTTGTTTAACCGTAAAACCTCTGGCAGGCGTTGTGAAAATGGTATCGTCACCAGCAATACTGCCTAAGATCCCTTCAGCCTTACCTAATGAATCCAGCAGGCGGGCGATCAGCTGTGCCGCACCAGGGCTGGTATTAATCACAACGACTGAATCATTATAATCGACATCCAAGACCAGATTTTTTAGTGGGCTACTGGTTGTTGGCACCCCCAATTCTGCGGGTAAGCAGTAAACCATCTCCATTTTGGCATTACGCGTTCTAACCGCACCGAATTTGGTTAGCATACGTGAAACTTTGGATTGGTTGATATTTTCGAAGCCTTCTTCCTGCAAGGCCAAAACGATCTCACCTTGAGAACTGAATTTCTCTTCTTTCAATAACGCTTTAAACGCTTTGATAAGATCTTCTTGTTTTGCGGGATTACGCATTTTCTATGCCTTGATCAGTCAATAGTGAATAGGATTATTATGCATATAAATGAATTTTTATTCAACATGACTATGGAGTATTGGTGATAAAAGCACTGATATCAAGGTGTGGTGAAATTTTCATATCATCTTACTGTTACGATTATGCTAAATCAGTTTTTATCAACATTCGGCGTGAGTAACTAAAATGTTATTAAAATGATGTTGTTCTGATGTAACGGAAGGGTGTAATGTAACCGCCGATTAACCTGTCATGAATACTTCAGTAAATTTTAGAATAATGTGCGCTATATCATTAATGAATAAGCGATTTACTCTAAAATGCATACGTCTTATGCGCCTTTTTGATGCGTGATATCTCAATCTGACTGTTAATAGATTGTGTTTAAAATCACAATAAATTAAGGTGCCTAAATAGATGAATTCACGGCAAATTTAAAT
>NZ_JAZGQE010000200.1:0-7926 GCF_048593885.1 Yersinia sp. 1252 StPb PI
AAGATAAAAAGGTATTGAACACTTACATTGGCAAGGAGAGTAAAAAACAACTGGATTATCTTGTAAGAAAAAACAAAAGAAAAATAAATGAAGAGTTAGAGGTTCTCATCCATGATGCTTACATGAAAGCAATCATTAAATATTAACTGGCTATATTTAAAAGAATCTCAGATAGATATTATCCCCATGACCATTTCCCTTAAGCCCGCCAGAGTCTTTATGATCCTGGCGGGCTTTCTTTTTGTTGTCTGAGGTAATTTCATGAATAAAGGTGAAGGCATTCATCAGATGGCGCAGTCTGTTAGTGCACTGCCGGATGCAGTTAAAGCGCACATCTTATTACACGTTTGCAGGCTTGGTGATTATGAGCCGGTGATTGGTCTTATGGGAAAAACAGGCTCCGGAAAATCATCATTGTGTAATGCTCTTTTTGCGAGTGACATCACGCCAGTCAATGATGTTATAGCCTGTACTCGTGAACCACTCCGTTTTCGCCTACGTATGGGACGGCATAGTATGGTGCTAGTTGACCTACCTGGCGTAGGTGAAAGCGCTGCGCGCGACCATGAGTATGCAGCATTGTATCAGCGCCTTTTACCGCGCATGAATCTTATACTCTGGGTAATCAAAGCTGATGACCGGGCTTTGTCGGTCGATGAACAATTTTACCGAGATGTCATCGGTGCTCATCGCGACAAGGTGTTATTTGTCGTCAACCAGGCTGATAAACTTGAGCCTTGCCATGAATGGGATAACGCAAGTCAAACACTATCCCCTCTTCAGAAAATCAACCTCAGCCATAAATTACGCGATATCCGCTCTCAGTTTTCACCTAACAATCCAGTCTGTGCAATTTCCGCGAAGCATGGATGGGGGCTAAGTCAAATGGTGGATAACCTGATGCGAGCTTTGCCCGCGAAAGCCAGTAGTCCTTTTCAAACCCAACTAAACGATAACCTCAGAAGCCATTCTGTCAAAGAGAGTGCGCGCGCAGACTTTGGCAAATCTGTAGGGGGTGTGCTTGATAAAGCGGCCATGCTGCCATTTATACCTGAAACTGTCAGAGCACTTATTCTCGGTGTGCGTGACTCGGTGGTTTCAGTCGCCCGAGCCATATGGGACTTTTTCTTCTGAATTAACAATACCTCTCATCTCCCAATTTCAAAGGCCTGTTGCTCACGCAGCAGGCTTTTTTTATTTCATTTTGAATGACAACGAAGGAGTACTTATGGCCCGTTTATCTTCCCGCTTTGGCTCTGCCAACATAATTCGCCGTGACCGTCCCTTAACTCGCGATGAATTATTTTGCGCCGTTCCCAGCGTATTCAGCGAGGAAAAACATGCATCACGCAGTAACCGTTATACCTATATCCCTACAATTACCCTCCTCGACAACTTGCAGAAAGAAGGTTTTCAGCCGTTCTTTGCCTGTCAGACAAGGGTTCGTGATCCCGAGAAGCGCGAGCATACCAAGCACATGCTGCGCCTGCGTCGCGAGGGGCAGATAACGGGTAAACAGGTTCCTGAAATCATTCTTCTGAATTCGCACGATGGTTCAAGCAGTTACCAAATGCTGCCAGGGTTATTCCGCTTTGTCTGCCAGAACGGGCTGGTGTGCGGCGAAACGTTTGGTGAGGTGCGTGTACCACATAAAGGCGACGTCGTTGGAAAGGTCATCGAAGGCGCGTATGAGGTGCTGGGTATATTTGATCGTGTTGAAGAAAAACGTGAGGTCATGCAGTCATTAATGTTACCTCCACCAGCGCAACACGCGTTGGCAACAGCTGCCATCACTTACCGTTTTGGAGAGGAGCACCAGCCGGTGACTGCAGCCCAGGCTCTGTCTCCCCGTCGATGGGAGGATAAGTCTGATGACCTTTGGACGACTTATCAGCGGATCCAGGAGAACTTAATCAAAGGCGGTCTTAACGGGCGAAATGTAAAAGGTAAACCAGCCCGCACTCGTGCTGTTAACGGTATTGATGGGGATGTGAAGCTGAATAGAGCGCTTTGGGTGATGGCGGAGACCATGCTGGAACATACGCAAGGTCGTTTACCGATTTAAGTATTTGATGCCCCGGACACACCCTGTCCGATATGGGTAACGATAATCCCGCAGATGACCACGAGGAACCCGCTACCAACTCGCCCTGTATCTGGGTTCCCGTAGAAATAAAAATATTTTCCGTTGTGTCCATATCCTGTCCGCCCCCCTCGTTAAAATAATCACACAATTTATCAGCCAGTTAACTTTCTACGGAGACCATGCAATGCCACAGCCTGAACGTCGCTATGATCGGCTGGCCGTGAGGTTGTCACTGATTATCAGCCGTTTGCTAAACGGTGAAACACTGAGCGTGCGCATACTGGCGGTAGAGTTCGGAGTATCGGTACGTACACTCCGCCGGGATTTTCGGGAGCGACTGATTTACCTGGATTTAGAATATAAAAATGGTCTGTGTCGCCTGGTGCCAGGGAGCCACACTTCCTCAGGCGAACGTGACGTACTCCACTTCGCCCGCCAAACGGGCGTCTCGGTGGTCTTCCCGGTACTTGATAGCCGTTTAGTCAATATGCTGATGAACAGCCGCGATGACTCGCCATGCATTATTTACCAAACCCCGTTACGAAGTGTTGCCGCCCCCTCTGAAAGTTTTCATCTGTTAACACGAGCGATAACAGAGCGGTTGCTGGTGACGCTTTTTAGCGGCGGACGGCAGTATGAACGTCTGGCCCCTTATCGCCTTATTTGTCTGGACGGTATTTGGTATCTGGTTTGTGAGTATCGCGGATATCTGAACGTATTCCTGGCTATTGAAATTACCGAGGTCAAGCTTCTTAAAGAGTCATTCTCCCGCCGAGATGATCTGAGCCGCCTCACTGCCGGTAATGACTTTATTACCGCACTCCCACATTTCCGTTTCATCCATGACGTTTTAAAGGAATTCAATAGCCAAAAATTGGCTTAAAGGTTAATGCGTTATCCCATTATTTCATTTATACCAGACAACATATCCATTCGCAGGAGTGACAGATGAACACAACATTGAATAAGAAATTGATAGTACTCGGGAGCCTGCTTTTAGCATTTAACACGCAGGCTTACAACGTCGTGGGGTCGGTAAAAGCCTGGTCCAATATGAAGCAAAGTGGATGGAAATCAGCAGACGGATTTACCGATGAGCAATTAGGCATGCCACTTTATAAAGCTAGTGTCATTGAGAACTATCCCTGGACGGATCACTTTTTCATCAGAACGGGATGGCAGGGAAACTTTTTCCTGGCGGACAAGAGAAGCAAGACCATTAAATTAGTTAAGGCCCCCAACGATAAACCCGCTGATTTGACCGTAGTATATCAGGGAGAAGATACGGGGGAAGGATGCTATTTCAGCATCGTCGACTCACAATCCGGGCAGAATCTTTCGAGGGAGTATAACGAGCAGGTTGCGCCAAAAATTTTAACGACGATTGCCGATAAGTGCATCAATAAAAAGCAACTGGCTGAGATCAAAGCCAAAGAATCATCTGACGACAGGCTGCTTAAACAATGGGTAGCGAAAGAAACGCTCAATGAGCTATGCCGAAAGAAAGGGAATTGCTGACGCCATCTCGACTATCGAGTGCTTTCAAAATCAGGATTGTAGAAAATAAGGACGAATAGATGATAATGCGCCAATATGTTTTATCGGCATCACTTTGCTTACTCGCATCTCCTGCTCTGGCTATCCCCAATATGTGGAGTAGTGGCTTCGGGCAGGGCAATGCGGAATACACCATCACCAGCACGGATAATGTGGCCTTCACGATCAACTGCACCGGCAATCCCGACAAGGATGGAATACTTGAGCATGGTGTAGCCGTTACGTTAGCCAATGGCACGACTGTATATCCTGGGGATCAAAATCCTAATATTGTTGTTGTAATGAGTGACCAACAGTATTGGATCCCTGCCTCTCTCGGGTGGCGAAATGCCGATAATGCATGGGTATCGTTCATTGGAGATATTGCGAAGGCTCAGAGTTTCGATGTTTACATCAATGATAAGAAGGTGAGCAGTTATCAGGTCAGCTTGAAAAATGCCCAAAAGGTACTTCCACAAGAGGGTGAATGCACCGAAATTTATTACCGATAAAGAACGCCGAATTATCGATCCATTCTTTTATTGAACCCCTGTCGCATATGCGACAGGGGTTTTTCATTTTAAGGAGCCGCTATGTACGAAATCTCACTTACCAGAACCTTCACCGCATCAGAAGAAAATATTATTCAGCAGGCTTTATCTCTCATTGAGAAACAGCTTGAACGCGAACCTCAAACATTCACTTCCACCAGCATGACAACGAAGTGGTTGTGCTTAAAAATGGCCGGGCTCGAGCGGGAAGTTTTTATGGTGTTGTATTTGGATAATCAGCATCGATTACTGAATTATGAAATCAATGCATTAGGAACCATTAATCGCACTCAAGTCCATCCGCGTGAAATTGTTAAAGGCGCTCTGGCGCATAATGCTGCGGCTGTCGTTTTTGCTCATAACCATCCTTCTGGCGTCACTGAACCCAGTGACACTGATCGGCAAATCACCAATAAACTGGTAAGTGCGCTCAAATTAGTCGATGTCCGTGTTTTAGATCATGTAGTAACAGGAGAAGGAGTGGCTGTCTCATTCGCGGAGCGAGGATGGCTCTGACCGTCATGGCGGTGCGGCTTGCTGAAATTAATGCTTTCCCCATCATTATAAAACATCTCAATAATCTCTTTTGTCCAAACCCTATCTGACGTCCCGTTCGACAAATCAATTCCACAAGGAATATCCCATGCAAACATCAATGGCACCGAGTGCAGTGCCGGCTTCTACATGTCTTTCGCCTGTGCAAACCTGGCAGATGCTGCTGACCTATTTATTAGAACGCCACTATGGTCTTACTTTGAACGACACACCGTTTTCTGAAGAAGAGAAAATACGCGAGCATATTGAGGCCGGTATCTCATTAACTGATGCAATTAATTTTCTGGTAGAGCGATATGTATTGGTACGCATCGACCGTAAAGGTTTCTCCTGACACGAACAGGCTCCGTTTATTAATACGATTGATATTCTTCGTGCAAGAAGGGCAACAGGGTTGCTGCGTGGTGTGCAGAGAGGCATACCATGAGCGCTGGTTTTTCTATCCCCTCCGCAGTCTATCGTATCAAGCAGTTGAAGGAAGCCGAACCCGAGTCGTGGTCCGATTTATGCCAAGCTGTGACTCAAGCTTATCGTCAGATAAGAATGCAGCCACAAACCACCGACCATTCCTGCCTGACCATTTGCGAGCATTCAGGTAATACCTCGCTGCGGTTTGACGATAGTTTGATTGGGCTAGGAGTCATTTCATTTAACGGAAGTCGTGCCCACCAGCAGGCAGGAGATGCATTTATACTGACTCGCGGTATTCATCAAACAGCCGACTATAGCTGTAATACCAATCACCTGCCTTATAGTTTTTTGGTCAGGGTGGTCCTTCTGTTGGCTGACTTCTAGTGCCCTACCTCCTGGCAGATTACTACTGATATTCCCCTCTCTGACTGGCAACAAACTGCTGACTGGATCGCCAAGTATCTAAATCTTGCGTGCCGCATTCCTGATTTGAACGCCTGATTTTTCTTGTCTCAACTCTATCAGCATAATGCGCCAGCCATTCCCGGCAGGCGTATTTGTTTTTGTTCATGGAAAACTAATGATGCAAACAGAACATGAAGTACTAACTGACCATACTGAACTCATCTGCTCGACCAATATCGAGCGGATCATTTCCGGGCGTAACGCAGCGCTGGCACAGACTGAAGCCCTTATCTGCCAGCTTGAAGGCATCTCGGCAACCACCAGCAGCATTGGCGGTGGAATTGCANGAGACTGGGCCATGCGACAAGACTTTCGCTGTGGCTGCTGGCTTATGGAGAAAGCAGAAACGGCAATGAAGGTGATTACCTGCAATCTTGATCGCGGTATATGGCGAGATTTGATGAAAAAATCGGGAATGCTCAGTTTGATGGACGCTCAGGCAAGGGACCTGTGGAACAAAAGCCTTGAGGGGGAGAATATTCCTGCCATCAGTGAAGCCAACATACTCAGTACCTTTGAGCAGCTACATCAGAGCAAAGATGAGGTATTTGAGCGGGGTATTATCAATGTTTTTAAAGGGCTGTCATGGGATTACAAAACTAACAGTCCGTGTAGTTTCGGAAAGAAGATCATCATCAATAATCTGGTGACTCATAATCGTTGGGGTTACAGCCTGAACTGGGGCTGGCGTCGAGATCAGTTGGCCGATTTGGAACGGATGTTATTCTTGTTGGATGGAAAACCTATTCCTGACAACAGAGGCGACATAAGTACCCGGCTGATGGAACATGTGCGTGATAACCCGAGCCAGCAGGCGTATGAAGATGATTACTTTAATATTAGATATTTCCAGAAGGGTACCGGGCACTTGACGTTTAAGCGCCCAGAGCTAATCGACAAGATGAATGACATCATTGCGAAACACTACCCCGGAATGTTAGCGCAAAGCATCTAATCTAGGCATTTCTAAAATCTGTTTTTCTTCAGAAAATCACGTAAAATCTCAAAACCACAAATTCACTAACTTATTGATTTAATATGATTTTATGTAAAAATCAATTGAGTATATAAGTGAGTATATATAGTGGTTGTGTCTTGAGCTATTTACTTATAATTCAGATGGTTGAAAGTGATTGGCGAGTCCGGCCTTCGCACCATTAGTATGTAAAGAGACGTCTACGAGCGTCTTTTGTATATCTATAACCCAGTCCCCGCAAGGCTTTACCCCCGCTTTTCAGTCCACCAACGTCAATCTGAGTTACCCCACATCAACCTGCTTGTGTATATGCAGGTTCGAGTATGTTTATACTGCCGAGCTTGAAGCTAAAGCTTATAAGCCCACAGATGGCGACGTTATGGTTGAAGGAATATATAGAGAGGTAGATGAGCCATTAAGAACGTAGCTCTGTACGTGCGGCTTATATCCATAAAGCTGAGCGATCCAATAGGGGCTGATTATTTAGATGCCAACCGGAAACGGATGATTAGGTCGTTTGATTTTGCCAAGAAAAATAACCTGTAAAGATCACTGATGGCGGATAATTCTGATTAGTCAGCTGGTCAGCCATCGACAAAAGGGGCGTTAGCCCCAGTAGTTAATTAAGACGGAACTTATTTACGATCTTTATTCGCTTGTGCTAACACAGAGGCCGCTAGCTGCTTTGTCAATGCACAGGAATTTGGGTTATCAAGTGCAACCGATGCTTTATGTTCCATTTCTCCACTTGTCTGATTTGGTGTTCCTCGTTGGGAGAGAGCAGAACCAGCAAGGCTTTTCTGGATTGCAGAAGCGTTAGGGTCATTTAAAGTCTTCGCAGCAACGGAAGCTACATTGCCAGATGTTTGTTTTGTATTTTTACTCATGGCCTGAATCCTTATAAGAGAAGTATTGATGTAGCATATATGGTATCTCGTTTATATCTAGACACAATATATGGTGTTAATCCTAATATTTAGTGGTTAATTTTTCAATAGTCACTCAGACGGTTTACTGGACTAAATTACAGTTAGTAGAATGTTCAGTATTTTATGTTGAAAATATGACTTAAAATGATGTTATTTGGATTTGTTAACTACTTTATTGAGATGGGTGCACAGACTTGAACGTTTGGAGTCATAATTTAAATCTATGAACTGTGATGCTCTAATTGATCCGGGATTATGATTATGCAAAATAATTGAGCTATAAATTAAATGTCAGTAAATTATTCATATCTAATACTGACATAACGATTAACTGCTTCGACCACCTGGGTTTCTGCTGTAGGTTCTCCAGTCCTTGTCCAATATAGCGTAAATATAATAGCTCCCTGGGCAGGGAGG